>JAISFN010000178.1 GCA_031263585.1 Prevotellaceae bacterium
ATGCCGTTTAGTGAACGATTATTTCCCCAGCGCACGCTTTGACTGTCCATTATACCCACAGCCGCCTGCCTGTTCTGTCCTCTTTTTATAAGGGATAGATTCACGCAACCGGCTGAACAACAAATAAAATTCCGTTAAAAACAACTATTTGCGGAAATAGTAATAAACCAATTGCCAAGGTGGATAATAAGAGGGTAACACCGCCATTGGCAGCTGGTTTTTACCAGATAAAATGGCACATTCCATACGCTACGTAAACTGTATTTTCGTTTCCGCTCTTGCAAATGGAGAACATTCTTTATATATTACCACTGTGTTTCCTTCAAATCCGTTATATGCATCTTATTTTAAATTTGATATCTCAAAATAAACACATTTGCACGGAACGAAGGAAACTCTCTTAATATTTTTCCAATTTAAAATTTAAACAGACTTTTAAACGAGCTTAAATTATAATCTCATACAACAAATTGCTTAACTAATTGGATAAAATGGGACTAAATCCGGCAATTCCTGTCTTTTTGTATACTGAGCAACATATAATTCGGAGTAACAAACAATCCAAAAAATAAAATCCAAAAAAAAATAGTATATTTAGCCACAATTTTAATTTAAAACATAAACCATGGAAATTTGGTGGACATCGTTGGATTTATTCCAAAAAGTAATGTGGTGCATCGCAATTCCTTCGAGTATCATTTTTATCGTACAAATGATAATGACCTTTGCAGGTATGGACTCCGACGGAGGGCTTGATATAGATGCTGGAGAAATACACGACGGAGGTATGCCTTTTCAATTGTTCACGTTCCGTAATCTTATCAATTTCTTTTTAGGATTTTCGTGGACAGCTATTTCCCTATACTATTCTATCGAAAGTAAAATAGTGCTGACAATAATTGCCGCACTGGTAGGCTTGTTCCTGGTGACGGTGGTTATGGCTATATTCTACTTTATGAGCCGTATGGAACAAAGCGGCAATATTAGCATTAACGATACGTTAGGTCTTACGGCAACGGTATATTATCCTATTTCCGAGGCTCGTAACCGGGCAGGTAAGGTGCAGATAAGCGTACGCGGAGCCATACGCGAATATGATGCGATTACCGACGGAACAACCTTGAAAACAGGCGAGGTAGTAAAAGTAAAGCAAGTTATTGAAGGAAATATCCTGCTTGTAGAAAAATTATAGTAAAGCAATAACCCATTAATTTATAATATTATGATGTTTGAAGTAACAACCATTGTTATTGTAATAGCAGTGGTAGTATTTGTAAGTTTTGCAGCAATTTTGTCGCGGTACAAACGCTGTCCGTCCGATAAGGTATTGGTAGTATACGGGAAAACAGGGAAGAATAAAGAGGGAGAGTCGAATTCTGCCCGGTGTATCCATGGCGGAGCGGCATTTATTTGGCCTGTTTTTCAAAGTTATGCCTTTTTGGACCTAACGCCTATCCCGATCGAATGTAATTTGACCAACGCGCTTAGTAAACAGAACATCCGTGTAGATGTTCCCTGCCGTTTTACCGTAGGTATATCTACCGAAACCGACAGTATGACCAATGCAGCCGAGCGTTTGCTGGGGCTTTCGCTTGAAAATATCCAGGATTTGGCTAAAGATATCCTTTTCGGCCAACTCCGTTTAGTTATCGCAACAATGGATATTGAAGAAATTAACTCCGACCGTGATAAATTCCTTTTAAATGTAAGCCAGAATGTTGAACTCGAATTACGTAAAATCGGGTTGAAGTTGATTAACGTTAACGTAACTGATATCCGCGATGAATCGGGATATATTGAAGCTTTAGGGAAAGAAGCTGCTGCAAAAGCTATTAACGAAGCGAAAAAGAGTGTTGCCGAACAAAACCGTTTCGGTGAAATCGGTAAGGCCGAAGCCGACAGAGACAAAGACATCCGTATAGCCGAAACACAGCGCGATACCCGTGTGCGTACGGCCGATGCCAATGCCGTTGCCGTACAAGGTGAAAACGTTGCGAAGGTAACAATTGCCAACTCGGATGCCGAACGTCGTGAACGCGAAGCCGAAGCTATGCGCCGTGCCATTGCTGCCGAAAAAGTGCAAAGCGCCAAAGCGTTGGAAGAAGCTTATGCTGCCGAACGCGAAGCTGAACTCGCACGTGCTGAACGTGAAAAAGCATCGCAAAAAGCCAACATTATTGTTCCTGCTGAAATAGACAAGGAAAAAGCGATTATTGATGCTGAAGCCGAAGCCGAAATGTACCGCCGTAAAGCACGTGGGGAAGCCGATGCTATTTTTGCAAAAATGGAAGCACAGGCAAAGGGTATTAACGAAATATTGACAAAACAAGCCGACGGGTTCGGGCAAATTGTAGAAGCAGCCGGAGACGATGCACGCAGTGCGGTATTGATGATGATTTCGGACAAATTGCCCGAACTGGTTAAAATACAGGTTGAAGCTATTAAGAATCTTAAAATCGACAAAATTACGGTTTGGGATGGTCAGAATAACCCGAACGGAAAATCGTCGACTGCGAATTTCGTATCGGGCTTAATGCAGTCGGTACCACCGCTTAACGATTTGTTTAACATGGCCGGAATGCAACTGCCCAACTATTTGGGTAAAGAACAGGGTAAACCTGAAAACGAGTCGCCTGCCACCGGAGACATTGAGGAAGAAAAATAAACGAAAATCCTTTTCAATAAACCTTTACTAAAAAGGCAGATAGTTCAAAGGATGAATATATCTGTCTTTTTATTTTACGTTCCAAAAACCAATTGAAAATTCCGTATAACAAAATTTTTCATCTCATCAAACAAAGCCGATTTTCCGATTTCCCTTTCAATTGATGTTATTCCTTTAGTTACAAAACTACAAGAGCTAATGTAATTAAAATAGTTTAAATCGGTATTTACATTCAGCGCAAAGCCGTACATGATTACATACCCTGAAAACCGAACGAACGTCGATAGCACATACCTTACATTCGCGCGGAATGTCTTTATCATCAATCCATACTCCGATAGTATCGTTTAAACGCTCGCCTTTAATCCCGTAATGCCTTATAACATTTATAATAACCACCTATTCCGACTTATAAATATAGTCTTTTAAACCTAATTTATAATGCTCCAAATCAACAATAGGGTAAACAACCAATTATCCGTAACCGTGAAACGTGATACTCCTTCCCCTGTCAACCCTAATAGTTTCCGCTTTATTCTCCCGCAGTTGTAGTATACTTGCCAGTAAATTGTCTTCGTTCCGTTACGCCCCAGCGTGTACACAAGCGGATGTGCCGCCAATAAAACAGGATATGGCCGGTTTTCAAGTTTTTGTTTTTTCAATAATATCCGCTTGCAAACTCCTGCTGCATGCTCCATATTTCGTGGTATATTTTTGTTCCCAAATTGATAAACTCCATCATACTCCATTAAAACAATGTTTTATGATACATGTTTGCCAAATGACAATTCGAACTTACCAGCGGACTGCTTTCGACATGGGTAAAGCCTTTTTCGATCCCTATCCGCCCATATTCTTCAAAAACTTTGGGTAAAATATACTCCTGCACTTCAATATTTTTTGCAGTCGGTTACAAGTACTTGTTATTTTGCAATAATAATCCGTTTGGCTCCTTTAAATTCATCGTTTTCCCAAACACGTATAATGTATATTCCGGCAGATAATGTACTTACATCCAAATTACCTTCAGATGAGCTTGTTTTTAACATCAAGCGCCCCATAGCATCATAAATATCAACTCGCTGAGCATTTACGGGAGTGTGTTTGGTATTATCTTCAGCAATAAACAATCTACCATCAAGCACTGGATTGGGATATACGATAAAAGCATTGCTTGACTCTTCAATTTGAGCTGGTGGTACGGTCGGTTCATAATCGCCGGGGAAATCGGTCGCCGTACGGGTAAATATGGGACGAATCATAAGCGACCCCTCATATATCGACGGTTCCCAACTATCATAAATATTGAAAAAGTTTTTATCCTGATGGTTCCTGTTCCTGTCGAAACCAATATCAAGAAAAGCATCGGTCATTTGCGTCCACCCGACATAATACGGCACACCTTTTTCTATGGATATGGCTTTCGCAAATTTATAAGCTACAAACTGGTTCAAACTATCTTTAAATACCGGTTTCGTTACCCTGCCCGTATACATAACCGTATCGGGCAGTCCGTTAAAATCGCTCCACACCGTAATATGAAACGAAACGGCATTGGCATCGCTTACCGTACGATTAAAATACATGTACACACCTCTGATACTGTCGGTTTTATATGATTGGAACTGAACTGCAACCTTGCCGTTTGCCGTATTATTACCGAACAAGCCGTATCCGTTTTCGGCCGTACCATCGTCATAGGCATAATAATTGCGAAAATACTGGATATAGCTTGTGGTATCGTTATACCGCAAATTGGTTCTGAGATAATCCGTATCGCTGTCGGTTACCAGATAACTCTTAATTTCGAAAGCCGCCGAGTCGTTTGTCGTTGTAAAATTATACTTGGGAGCATGGAAATCAAACCGAATGCTTTGGTCATCGTAAATATTTTCCGATCCGCCGCCAAACTGAACTGTTGACCCTGTACCATAAAGCGGATACAGCCTGAAATTACGGCTAACGCTTTTAGTACCCCATCCGAGGTTACTGTATGTAAGCGATAATATCATCGGATCAGGAAAAAGTTCGTTAATAGCATCCTGCGAGCTGAGGTGTATTGCCGGAATCGATTCATATACAGTACTCAATGGCAACTGCTGTACAGATAGCGCCACATCGGGTAAATTAAAGTCTGTTGCCCGGCGGTTTTTATCTAAATACACATAATCCAAATGCCAATGGTCGGTTGTTGTACTGCGCCCCGGAGCATTACGATTGATAATGATACTAGCATAATTTACAAACCGGAACTGAAAACCGGAATGTAAAAAATCAGGATTTTCAATTTTAAGCTGCGCTCGATAAAAAATCTGGCCTATATCTGTTACCTTGCTCGTAGATACAGCTCCCTC
Source organism: Prevotellaceae bacterium (assembly GCA_031263585.1). GTDB lineage: Bacteria > Bacteroidota > Bacteroidia > Bacteroidales > UBA932 > JAISFN01. The sequence continues at coordinate 5,020 of JAISFN010000178.1, forward strand.
CCAAGCAATTGTAATTGTAGAGTCGATTAAATTTGCCGAAGCACTCCATACATTTTTCCACTCTCCGCCTTTAACCCGAAATTGCAAAACAAAAATATCATCGGGCTCGGGCATATCGCCATAACCGCCCGGTTGATAAAAGAAGCTGAGGTATAACGAATCGGAAGGCAAGTTAACCGACAAATCGATTATCCGTGAGGTAAGCGTATCCGCTGCAAAAACCACAGGCCCGGCGGCAGGATATAATTTCCCGCTTTTATCAAAGGCGTCAAATGTAGCAACACCTATCGTAGGCGGATTAATTGCATAACTATCATTAATAAAAACATTCCGGTCAGTCCATTTCTCACCATCAACCGTATGTTTTGCCGAATTGGCAAAATCATCAACAAATGGCAAGCCCGAAGGCTCCGACTTAAACCCTTTGGTTTTCACCTGTTCAGGCGGCCTCGCTATACGAGCATTTTCTCCCAAGCCAATCAACAATTCTTGAGCATGCGATACACCCGTTAAGAACAAGCAGAGCAAGCCGAAAATTAAGATTTTAATATATTGTCTAGATTTCAAGATGATATAGCTACTATTTATTTTGAATACTATTCTCGAAAATATTTTAATTTAATCCTGAGAAAAACAACATTTTATTGTTGTTTTACATCCGGTTTTAAAAACAAATTAATACTACTACCTAACGACACATAGTTTGATAACGAATAAGCCGGTTCCTGCTTGTATACCTTAGCGTTTAAGGTATCCGTTATATTTTTCGGAATCTGGTCGAAATGTAAATTGCCGACATTCAACGAACTTTCGATAATCAAATCGCGAGCAACCGTATAAGTCAGCCCGACAGTATTAGGAACCGATGTTCTTTCTTCGGAAGAATTCAAACCAAGTACCAAATCAATTTTCGAACCCATCGGCAACATCATGCCTTCAATTATTCTTTGCCCGCCATATTCCTGCGCCAATACGTTATTTGTGGCAATGTCCTGTATGTAATGCAACTTTCCTACCTGAAAGCCTTTGGTTGTTAATTCGGCTTTGGCCTGGCGTAGCGAGTAATTTACCACATCAGGCATCGGTATTTTTTTAGGGGCCATCAGGTTCATAGTTAAAAACACCTTCCGGTTCTTTTTCACATGAACACCGGCCTTCGGATTTTGTTCAAACACAGTACCTCGCGGGAATGAAGAGACAAATACCGAGTCGATAACTATAAGCATCAAATGGTTCTGTTTGGCAATCATTTCTACGGAGTCCATGCTTAGCCCTTTCAAATCGGGAACCGGAGACGATTCACCATGCCGGGTAAAAAAATTAAGGAAAATGTTCAGCAAAAAGATAAATGCAATAACACCTACGCCGGCATACACCAATTGCCTGAAATATACATTATTCCATATTTTTTTTAAAAGCGACACTATTTTTATTCTTTAGTTAATAATTATTCACACTACAAAGTATATTATACTTTTATAACGGCAAAGTTAATGTATTTTAGAAATTAACCACATAAAGATAACTATTGCAGGTACATTTTTTTATTTTTCTTGGTGATGGCAAACGACATAGTCCTAAAAAGATTTTTGCATAGATACGTTCTTTCAATTATTTTATATTATTCATTATTTGTAAGTGTCTTGTTTATAGATATTTTATAGTTTCAATAGTATAAACTAATTTCGCAGATGTACTTATATATTTTGTTGAGCTATACCATATCTTGTAATGCATAAACTTATTTTTGAACTCTCTAACTAGTGTCTGTCTATAAGCCACAAATAATTTTCAATCAGACTTTTATATTTGATTAGAAAGAATTATCTTTGGGATTATGAAAATGAAATTATTTGAAGACTTTCGTATAAAATTTGAGCAGGTGGA
>JAISFN010000196.1 GCA_031263585.1 Prevotellaceae bacterium
ATAAAATAATACGCGGGCGTTTAAACGTATTTTAAAAGCATTTTAAAAGCGCTTTAAAAGTATTTAATCCCGCTTTCTTTTACATCAATTTCGGCTTTGTTTATTTAACATACTTTGGAAAACAACTCCAAAAAATTTAGCCGCCGATATCATTCAACAGCTAATCTGCCACAAAAACGGTATTGCGGCTGACAGTATGGCAGAGAAAGAGTTGAATTACGAATTAAGCTACGGAGTATCGCTTGTTACGATCAATCAAATAGCCTGATATTATGCACCCAGCCACAATTTGGCGATGGAATTATTTACCCGCCCCGAACGCGAAGCCGAGCTCGTGTAATTTATATAGCAGACCCCCAGCAATTAATAGGTGACGATATCTGCCATATATCGAAATTTATTAGTAGTAGCGAGATGGCAGAGCAAATATCCATGCAGCTTATTTCCGATGCTCCCTGCACCGTTGATATTGACCTTGAACGGTGTAAGGCCGATAACGAATATTTACAGAAAGCAGGCTGGATGGTATCCGGAAGATTGTCAGGAAAAACATGCATAAATGCATAGGATTATATAGAAGCTTTTTTAGAAATAATCGACCATGCCAGCTTTTCATCGGTACATGTACGTCCGACACCGGTATTCGCACTGCCAAAACTACCCTAAAAATCTGCCCTGTTAAAAGAACTTACGGAAAACTGGGCGCAAAAGAATTTAATATCATATAATACTCATTATCAATGTGTATACAATGAGGTAAAGATTTTTTTAACAGTATAAATTTTTTCAGGTACAAAAATTGCTGTAGCTTTGTAAAACCAGAGTAAAATTAATAGTTTAATATAATTAATTAATAATTTAGCTATATGGCATTATTTAATTCATCGAATCCTACATTAAAGGATAAAATTTTTGTAAAGGAAGCGCAAACAACATCCAATGCCGGTGTAATGACGATAAACGGCACAATTGGTAAAACATTTTTATTGTTGGGCATGGTTATTTTAGCCGGCGCTGTTACCTGGCAAATGGTAATGAAAGCTACAACCATGTCGTCCGTTACTCCGTGGATGATCGGCGGCGCTATCGGCGGTTTTATTATGGCTATGGTTGTTTGTTTTAAACCCGCCACAGCGCCTTGGGCTGCTCCTGTTTATGCAGCGCTCGAAGGATTGTTTCTGGGAGCCATTTCGGCATTTTTTGAACTGATGTTTGCCGAGAGTTTTCCTGGCATAGTAATTACCGCAGTGGCTATAACATTAGTAACCATGTTGGTTATGCTGTCGTTATATCGCTCGGGCATTATTAAAGTTACCAACAAATTCCGGTCGGTTATGCTTATTGCAATAGGTAGTGTAGCTGCTTTTTATTTGGTTGTAATTGTACTTAATTTGTTTAAAGTTGCAACTCCTTTTATACATGGCAGTAGTTTGTTGAGCATTGGTATAAGCGTTGTTATTGTTATTATTGCAGCGTTAAGTCTTTTACTTGATTTCGATTTTATTGAAAAAGGTTCGGCAGCCGGCGCTCCAAAATATATGGAATGGTATGGTGCATTTGGGCTGATGGTTACATTAGTGTGGTTATATCTAGAAATATTGAAGTTGCTAGCTAAATTAGCCAACCGCAACTAACTGTAAGAGAAAATATAGAAAAGGGAGGTGTTCCAAAAGAGGATACCTTTCTTTTTTGTTACGCTATTGGTAAAATTTTTAAGTTGAGTAATTTTATCATTGAAGACTTCTGATCAGCTCTTATTCTAATTCTAGCCACAAGGATCGTTATTTTGAGCAAAGACAAAGAATATCTGACTTTTCTGTCCACTTTCTTAAGTTATGAGTGATTGCAACTAAGGTAAATTCGATATTTACATCCTGTAAGTCTATTATTTTAAACCTATTGAACTGAGAATTGTGTTTTATCCGGACAAATACAGCTTCGACTTCTATCCACCGCTTGCCGCGATGGTAAAGGCTCTGCTCTGATAAAAGTCGTTCCCTTGCTTTCTCTATTATCTTCATTCAATTTGTCGTTTACTTCTATTATTCTATTTGATTTAGATTTGTGACATAGACATCTTAAAGAACATCCGGCGGCGCAGTTCTGTGCCTGATAACGGGTAAGAGTGGAGGTATATCTTAACTTGGTCTGGTTTTTCTTTGTGCCGATGTTGCTTAGCTTTTGTCCCATCAGACAGATAAAATAATCGTTGTTTTGATTATAGTATAAGTTCTGCACAGCAAAAGGATTCTTCTTCTATACACACTTTTGCTCTTTATAGAAGTACGCAAATTTAACATGGGCTTCTATGTACCTATCTTCCATGCTAGTGTATACTTATTGTGTTGGGAATAATTATCGACATATCACTAATCAATTGGCAGCAAAGTTATTCATTATCTTTTCTTTTTCCTGTAAAGTTTATCCGAAGCGATAATTTCGAGTGGATTTCGGGGCTACGCAAAATCCCGCTTATTATTATTCTTTACATTCTGGCATAGGCTATGTGTTTTGTACCTTATGCCAGCCTTGTTGTTATATGGATTTTAACCCTCGTTTTTTCATCGTTTTATGAGGAAAATGAAAGCCTGCCAGTTTTATTGGCTACAGAGCAACCTGCCGGTAAGTTTTTAAAATGGAAAATTACCACGCACCTGGGACTTTACCTGCAATTTATAATACCCGCTATACTGGTTTATAGCATTATTAATTACCAAACATGGCATATTGCAGTTATCGTATTACTGTTGTGTATGTTAAACTTTGTATTTTTTATTGTGAGTAAATATACAGTTTATTTGTCGGAAACACGGCAACCTATTAACATATCGGTAATTATGCTGGTATTAATGGATAATTTGCTCTCGCCGTTTTACCTGTTTTAGTGATACTGCTAATCAGGAATGTGTTTAAAGCAAGGTTTATGTTAAATTTTTATTTGCATGATTACAATCAGTAATTTACAGATATCGTATGATAAACATCCAGCGCTAAATGACCTAAACCTTACTATGGATTGTGGTTTTATTCACGGGATATTGAGCTTAAACGGATCGGGTAAAACCACGCTACTGAATACGTTGTTCAGGTTAAAGAAAAAAAACAGCGGTGAAGTTTTGTAGAATTCTGAGTTGCTGACAAAAAAGCACATGGCTTATGTTGAGATGGAGAATTATTTCTTCTCGAACATTACCGGACGCAAATATTTAAGCCTGTTTAGCAATCCAGATTTTGACACCGATACTTGGCAAGCTCTTTTTCATTTACCGTTGGATAAACTGGTTAATACATATTCGACCGGGATGAAAAAGAAGCTGGCAATTGTAGGAGCATTGAAACTTGATAAAGATATTCTGATTTTAAACGAAGCTTTTAATGGCCAGGATATCGAGAGTAACCAGATTCTTAAACTTGTGCTGCAACGACTTTGCGAACAAGGTAAAACCATTATTGTTACATCGCATGTAGTTGAAATAATGCTTGATGTGTGCAACTATATTCATTATTTAACCGCAGGAGCGATATACAAAACATATCCTGTTAACGATTTTATCGAACTGAAAATAGAGATACTAAGCGCTATTGAAAAAAATGCAAGCGATATGCTTAATAAGGCATTTTTATAAGCAAAGTAAAAATATGTGAAGGCATAAAACATTTACACCTCTACAAAATTATAACTGCAAATTATGTATTACAGCTATTAATGGCTACCAGCAATCAAGTCTTCAATACTCCTTTGGCTGTAATATGTGTATTTAACAGTTTTGAAATAGGGCAATTTTTTTCGGCATCAGCTATTGCATCGCCAAATTTTTCTTTCGATATGCCGGGTATTGCGCCTTCCACATTTAGTTCCGATGCGGTAACTGCTCCATTTTCAAATGTAATTACACACGATGTTTCGAGCTTGGTCGGAATAAACCCTGCCGTTTCGAGGTTAAACGCCAGCTTCATCGTAAAACAACCTGCATGGGCGGCTGCAATCAGTTCTTCAGGGTTTGTTCCCGGAGCGCTTCCAAATCGGGTTTTAAATGTATATGGAGCGTCAACTAACGCCTTACTGCCGGTTGTCAATTTACCTTTTCCTGTTTTTCCTGTTCCTTCCCAAACAGCGATTGCATTCGGTTTTATCATAATTTTTATACTAATGTTAAACAATAAAATTTATATAAATTAAAGACACAAAGACTATTACTAATTTTAAAATATATCAATTTGTTGATTTGCTTATTTGTTAATGGTGAATCGTGAATAGTTAAGCGTAAAACATTAATTTTCAATTCTCAATTATATATCGTATGTCGTGATATTTGATACGTGATAACTTTTCAACTTTCAATTATTTAAAGAATTCTTTTATTTTACCCATGCCACTACTCTCCAAGCCCTCTAATAGCCTTGATAAATCGGTAAGAATCATTGATGCAAAACTGTCTTTTTACAAATTTAAACTACCCATTAAACCGGGAGCAATGTTCGCGCGATACAGCGGATGAAACTTTTGACTTGTCTTCTTTTAAAAATGAAGCTGCTTTTTGAATTAAATCGGGTGTAATCAATCCTTTTATCGAATCAAATATTTATGCCATAATTATTCTTTTTATAATTTATCTTATTTCTATAAAATAACAATAAACATAAAGATTGGTTTATTATCCGGTGGAATTTATTGAATAATTGAAAAGGATATTATACTAAGCAATACAAGTTTTTTAGCGGGATAATGTGTCAAAATTAATATTTTAGCCACGGTAACCCATGCCAGCGGAAAATGAGGGAATAAATAAAAACAGTGCAAAATGAAACAATTTTGCACTGTTTTCCACAAAGTAAATACAGCAAACAATGCTTAAAACATTATAAAATAGCAGTTTGCAGCTACTATTTTGCTTATGAGATATTTAACACAATCAACCCTATACTAAACAAAAAATGTTAACTACCTTATATATGATATTGAAACTATGGGAATAAAATATGTTTAATATATCAACCTACTAAAAATAATATCTCATATATAATATAGATGCAAGTTGAGTTCAAAAAGCTGCATGAGAATATAAAAAATTTGCGAAAAATTTTACTATTAGCTTATAATATTGCAAATCAACAGTGAAATAACTTTTAAACGGAAAATATGAACAATAGTTTATCGGAAATAGTTTATATTTAGCTTTGTTTGCGATTATTTGTTAAATATGGATAAGGAGTTTGTAATCAGAGAGACAGAAAAATATGTAAAACAATTGCTGTATAATGATACAACGGGCCACGATTGGCAACATATATTGCGTGTGCGCAAAGGCCTTTAAATTAGGCGAGAGTGAAAATGCAAACTTGTTTTTGTTGAAATGGCAACGTTATTGCATGATTTGAATGATTATAAGTTGAGCGATAAAACATCGGAAGATTTGTCGGCGCTATGAGTTGGTTGTTGAAAATAGAGATACCTAAAGAAATTAGCTCCCGTATATTATCGATTATCAGGAAAATGTTGTTTAAGGAAGCTGGAGTAAATACCTGCATGGCTGATATTTAAGGCTGTATAGTGCAAGATTCCGATAAACTTGATGCCATTGGAGCAATTAGTATTGCGCACATATTTATATATGGCGGAGCAAAGGGGCGGCCAATGCATGCTCCGGATGTTAAACCGGTAAAACATGATTCATTTGACGATCATAAACAGAATGATGCATCGGTAATCAATCATTTTTATAAAAAATTCCTATTATTGAAAGATAGGATGAATACCTCGAAAGCAAAACAGATTGCCGAAGAACAGCATAAGATTACGACGGATTTTTTGGAGCAATTTTATAAAAAATGGGCAGAGGTACATTAAAACGATTATAAGCTTAAATTATATGTAAAATAACTATGAAACCTTTACTTTTAGTGTTAGCGACGGATATGGTTTACCCCCAGGGAGGCTTAAAGCACACGGAAGCTTTAGGTTCCAATGGTAAAACTATTGTTGACTATACAATATATGATGCAATACGGGCGGGTTTTGCTAAAATACTTTTTGTGATTCGTAAAGGATGCGAACAGGAAATGAAAACGACTTTCGAATCACGATATGGCGGATTAATTGATATTGATTTAATACCGTTCGATGTGGAAATAAACAAACAGAAAATGCCAGCTTATCGGCTTAGCGAGATTTTGGCTGCGAAGAAAACAATCGATGTCCCGTTTGCTGTTATTACGGCGGCAGGTTTTATAGCAGCGAGGCATTTAAGCTTATGGGGGAATATCTACATGCATTGAATTATAAAACTGCTAAATATAGCGTTGTATTATACGAACTTAGAAAACTATTTCTGGATTCGAATGCGGTATCGCGCGATTTGTGCGAAATTGACGATAATAACCGTTTAATGACAATATTTTCGCAAGAAGAAATAATTATAGCCAACACCATATCCTATCAGGATGAATACAGACATCAAATTGAAATACCCGGAACAATTCCTACATCAGTTGGTTTTTGGGGCTTTGTTCCCGATTTTTTCGACTTTGCAAAACATGAACTGAAAACTCACCGTGAGGGAGAAGCGAAAGAACGGTTAAATATCCCATTGCTGATTAATAAATTAATTGTCCAAGTTAAAATAGAAGTCGAGGATTTGCAAACTTCGTCGAACTGGATGAATATTGCTGCAGCAGCGGATAAACTGATGGCGGTATTGAAAATTAATGAAATGGCGAAAAAAGGAGAATACCCTCCGATATTGCGGCAACCCATTCATAACATATTGCCAATTAATGAAGATTAACATATCGTTATCATATTTATAACTCGGTAAAAAACACACAATTTGAAAGAAAAAACACAAACAGCCATAAAGGGACAGGCTTTTTTACCTTATGTCCAGATTTTATTGATAGAAAAGGACAAACACGAGCGGGAAAATCACTATGAAGAATTTCACTATGAGCGAATCGGTATTGAAAAGGCCAATTCCATTAATCTTGAATTTGTTAAAGCTTCAAATCCCGAAGAGGCCTTAAACTATATTGCAGAAGGTGTTTTACCACAAGGCAATAAACAAGTATTACGCGGAGAACATGGCGATATACAGGCAATATTAATAGGCCGTAATATCCCGAATGTTGAAACATTAATCGAAAAAATACAATACATACGTTCGGGGGTTCATATTTTTATGATAACCATGGGAGAGGAGGCATACGGGTTGTATAATCCCCGTTTGCACAACATCCATATTATACAGCAGAACGATTTGGAAAACAATTATTGCCAGGAATTGCAACGTATTATTAATACATTTAACGAGCGGCGCCGTACTCCTTTTTGGTCGGCTTACCGCGAGTATGTCGAAAAAGCGAATTACTCATGGCATACGCCCGGACATGCCGGAGGACTGAGCTTTAAAAATTCGCCTTATTTGCAAAGCTTTTATAATTTTTACGGAGCCAATATGTTTTTGGGCGATTTATCGGTATCGGTCGAGCGCTTGGGCTCGTTGCTCGATTCTACCGGTTTTGTGGGCGAAGTCGAGCTTAAGGCCGCAAAAACATTCAATGTGCTTAAAACATTCTTTGTCACCAATGGATCGTCAACTTCCAACAAAATTATCTTACAAACCCTGATGCGTCCAGGTGAAAAGGCTATTATCGACAGCAATTGCCATAAATCAATCCATTACGGAATGATTCAGGCACACGCAACACCTATATACCTTCATGCTCCGTATTCCGACTGTTATGGTATTTTTGCGCCGCCTACTTTTGCCGAGATCGAAAAGGCTGTTCTCGAAAATCCCGATGCAAAGGTAATTGTACTTACGGGTTGCACGTATGACGGTATATTAACACCTATCCGGCGGGTAGTGGAGATGGTTAAACGTAAAAATGCCGAACGCGGTACAAATCTGAAAGTATTTATTGATGAAGCCTGGTTTGCTTATTCATCATTCCATCCGCAGTTTAAGGAATATTCGGCAGTGTTATCCGGCGCCGATTATATAACCCACAGCGCACACAAAGTATTGTCGGCATTCAGTCAAAGCTCCTATATCCATGTAAACGACCCCGATTTTGATGAGGATTACTTTCTGGAAATTTTTTATACATACACATCCACTTCTCCTCAGTACCACATAATTGCATCGTTAGGTGTGTGCAGCATGCAAATGGAGATTGAGGGTTTTAAGCTGATTAGTAAAGCTTTGCAACAGGCTCAACGTTTTAGGGAAGCTATACGCAGCCGGTTAACCAAAATAAAAGTGATTGATTTTACCGATTTACAGAAGGAATTCAACGACCTTGAAAACTGTGATTACGGGCACGATCCTTTAAAAGTATTGCTGGATGTATCGGACATTAATTCGGATGTTAAGGAAATCCAAACGTACCTGCAAAATAAAGGTTTTGAAGTAGAGAAGACTACGCAAGAAGGTACAATCCTGTTTCTATTCACTATTGGTACTACCGCATCCAAGGAAGGCGAGTTATTTTTTGCGTTAAACGAAATTGAAAACGATTACAAACGCTTTGCGACGTCTAAAACACAACGAAAGGCAAATGCAAGCATATCAATCCCTAAGCTGGAAACAGCCGGTTTAATACACTTCTATTCCGATAAAGAAGAACTGGACATTGCCGATGCCGAAGGCCGGATATCGTCATTTATTGTAACGCCCTATCCGCCGGGAATACCCGTACTGGTTCCAGGGCAAACTATTACCCATAATCATATTGATTACCTTGAGCGGCAAATTAAAGATAACCGTTCGATACACGGTCTACGTAACGGGAAAGTGTTTGTAGTAAAAAAATAAAACAAGAAATAATTATAGTTTTTATACTAACCCGTTATTGTATTGTCATCCTGAACGAAGTGAAGAATCTAATTTAATTGATAATAAGTTTTCTCATTTTATTCAGGATAACAAAAACGAATTAAAATACGACTTTTAAGGCAGCCTCACGCATATATATCGACCTTATTTGACATGAAAGGGGTTACTCAAGAAGTAGTATTTTCATATAAATTTGAATATCCGCTTTTTTAAGCCAAAAGCTTTTTTACAATATCGGCAATGAGCTTTCCGTCGGCTTTGCCGACCAGCTGTTTGTTGGCAGCGCCCATCACTTTGCCCATATCCTTAGTCGATGTAGCCCCTACCGATGTTATAATTTCGCGTAACACTCCGGTAAGTTCTTCTTCACCCATTTGTTTGGGTAAAAACTCCTCAATAATAGCCGCTTCGCCCAATTCTTTCTCAGCCAGTTCCATGCGGTTGTTCTGCTTGTATATTTCGGCTGTTTCGCGACGTTGCTTCACCATTTTTTGCAACATTTTAATCTCGGCAGCTTCGTCGATCTCTACAGCGTTTTCAGCCGTTTTTGCCAACAATATTGCAGCTTTTACAGCACGTAATGACTCTAACCGTAATTTATCTTTCGCTAGCATAGCTGTTTTAATGCCGGCATTAATTTTCTGTTCAAGGCTCATAATATTGATTATTTGTATGTTCAATAATTTAAATAATAATAATAAGTATCACGACATACGACTTTTTAATTTGATAATTTGTAAATGAATGAATTTGAAAATAATTCTCACATTCTCTAATTAAAAATTGTTTTGAATTTTTCAATTCATTCTGTTAAGCATTAAATTAATCAACTGAAATTAAATATATTATGTTAAATAATCGTAAATTCAAAACAGCTTTTTAATACCTATAATCACTTGGTAAAATATAGCCTACTTTTTTTGCCCAAATAAATAAAGGTGGTAGATTAATTTCTGCCCTTCTTTTGTCTACATTCTTAACATCCTTAATAGGAGAAATGATTATTTGTCCATTTCTGTTAAATTCATTACTCATACCATAATATGACTTTTAGAATTATGATTATATAGAATAGCATATTGAGCGGGATGAAGATTTCCTTTACCAACTTGTTCTCTTAAAATAGACAGGATAATTTTTCGTTTTTCTTCTTTTACAGTACCAATCATATGAATAAATGCTAAAAATAATTTACTGTCATTCCATATGTCGCATTCACTCCGTGAAGGAAGCATATCAGATGAAGCTAAATTAATAAATAGTTCAGCGTTAGTACTAAACCCTGCTTTTGAGATTAATTCATGTTTTTTATCTTCGGAAAATTGCTTTCTCATTATACCACTAAAGCATTCTCCTATAATAATAGAAAACAAATATTTACTTTTTTCCTCGTTAATGTTTTTGCTTATAAACTCTTGTCTTATAGAATTATAGTTAATTTGTTCAAAAATAGCATGTTCATTTTTGGGTATTATTTCATACCACTTTGATAATAAAGACGGCGATGCTGTAATGAAATAAGAATTCCTTTCCATTGCATAGCCTGATCTTATCATCATTTTCCATACGTTAGCTACATCATTCATTTGGTTAAGTTTTTTATAGCACTCTTTTAGGTCTTTCAAATCTTCAACAAAGGGCATAATACCGTCCATTTCAAATGCTTTATTATATAATTGGATAGCTTCTCCATAGTTTTCATCAACTTTCAATATGAATGCTTCACAGCATATTTTATAATATTGGTCCCAATTAATGGGTTGGGAATTCATTGTTGTGTTTATAGAAAATATACACATAAAAAATCCTAAAAATCTCATTAATATTTTCTCTTTCATATAATTGATTTAATATCTTAATAGAAAGCTGTCTCAAAAGTCAGAATCTAACTCGTTCCTGTCATCCTAAACAAAGCGAAGGATCTTATTATCAGGTAAATTAAATTCTTCACTTTATTCAGAACCAAGCTTTACGAGTTCGACGAAGTTAATGACAACTCGAAGGATTTTAGAGACAGCCTCATAAATTATTTATTTGTGTTATTAGTACATGACAAAAATTTGATATTTTCTTATAATAATTTGAATATCAGCGAAACATGATTGTTTTTTAGTTGGAAATGATCTTGAAACATCGTATCTTTACGACTGGTTTCTAATTAGTTGTAATGAAAACGAACAATTTCAAGGTCGAATACAAAACTACCTAATTAATTTCAATTTTAAGCTAAAATTTGGCGGGAAAAATGAACATGGCCAGCGTAAAGTTCTTTGGACTGTTTATTTGCGCACTCTGTAAGGTACAAATAGTTAGTTTTTGTAAACTCGCCACGGCGTTTGAAACGCCTGCAAAATCGGGTTCCGCGTTACGCCGTATTCAACGGTTCATGGCGGGATATGCTCTGGATTCCAATTTGATCGCCCGCTTGATCTTCAAAATGATACCTCACAAACCGCCTTTTAAACTTGTTATGGACAGAACGAGCTGGAAATTCGGTAAAACCAACATTAACGTGCTCACGCTGGCCATCGTGTATGACGGCATTGCCTTTCCGATTTTAATTTCCATACTCGAAAAATGCGGCAACTCGCACACGCGGGAACGTGTCGAGATTATAAACAGGCACATAAAACTATTTGATAATTAAACGATTGATTGTCTGATTGCTGACCGCGAATTTATTGGCTAGCAATGGATCGGCTGGCTAAATCTATAATGAGATTCACTATTACATTCGTGCCCGTGAAAATTTTTGGGTGGAAAATCCCAAAAATGGCAAACGATTCAAGGCATTTTGACCATTTAACGACCTGAAACGTGGCGAGAGCAAGGTCTTGTACCCGATTTACCGAGTTAACGGGCAAGTTTCTTATCTCTCGGCCTCCAAAATTATCCATAATAAAGTACCTGAATTACAAATAATTATATCGTTCAACAAGTCGGAAAACGCCCTGCAATGCTATAAAGAATGCTGGCAGGTCGAGACAGCGTTCAGGGCCTTAAAGTTGAGCGGCTTCAACATCGAAGACACTCATTTGACCGATTTAAGGCGTGTTGAAAAACTATTCTCCATCGTTACGACGGCATTTGCACGGGCATATATCGTGGGAGTGCTTGCCTACGAAAAGGTAGAGACGACCAGGAGCCTCAAGCACGGAAAACGGGCGAAAAGTCTCTTCAAATATGGGCTAGAACTTATTGCAACAGCCTTACTTAACCCGATTACTATACCAGAGGTAGATGTCTTTAAATTTTTGCCATGTACTTAGAATTGTGTTATAAATCTTAAAAGTCTTCACATTCACTAGCGTTATCAGAGAGTTTATTCAGATTTTTACCTGATTTGATTACATCTATTAAAATTCTATATCAATGTCCCACAAACCAACGCTAGCTTGAGTATCCATATAATTTACATCATATTTGTTATTTTCATGAATGTCAATTAGTTCTTCTTTGTCAAGCATATTGCTGTTATTAAACAATTATGAGTTTATTTTATACAGGATTAGCTGCGGCGAGCTTTGCGAGCTCGCCGCAGCTAATCCTGTATTTTTCATTTCTCACGTCAATAATTTGATACTTGATTGTTTTTTCATGCGTTTGCCCTAATTATAAATACCCTGCTTTGGCGTGAAATCAGATGAATTTTTAAAAGTGAAGGGAGGATATTTTGTGCCCACGGTTGTTTGTTGGGTTTATGTATTCCGTTGGCACTCGATGGTATAGGTAAACGATTCTGCCCGGTAATAGCCAATATTGTACTCAATAGGCTTATTATTAATATCATATACATGCCTTTTCCTGACAAGAATCGGTTCGCCCTCGTTTATCCGTAATTTCGAGGCAATGAAACTATCGGCTCCCATGGCGCTGATTTCTTCTTTCGAAGTTCTTACAATAATATTGTAGTCATTTTCAAGAATTTCGTACAACGGGCGGTTGAAATTCTCAGAACCGCTGAACGGGATTGCCGGGTTAAACTTCGAAATAAAATATACAAATGGAAAATTTTCTTTTCCGCGTAAACGTTCGAGAGTAAAAATGGGCTCGGCATTTTCGATATTGAAAAAAGCCGATTCATTTTTCGAAGCTGTTTGCCAACTGAGATGAAACTCGAAATTGCAGACCTTTATGCCCAGTATGTTCATTTCCTGCGAAAAGCTGAGCCATTTATTTGCCTCGCTAAATACTTTTTTCTCGGCCACGCGGGTACCTACTCCTTTTTTTCGTATCAATAAACCCTCGAAAACTAATTTATTCAGAGCCTGGCGTAAGGTATTGCGGGATATTTTTAATTGTTCAGACAATTCGACCTCGTTCGGAAGGTATTTTCCACTTTTATATTCGTCTTTTTGAATCAACCCACGAAGTAATTCTTCAGCTTGG
>JAISFN010000009.1 GCA_031263585.1 Prevotellaceae bacterium
AACCTTACGCTTTCACAAGCGCAAATGAGGGAAGATATGGATTCCCTCCAGTCTAAAATATTTACCTATTGCTCATTTATACCATTGTTGGAACAACGTACAAATACATCAATAAGACAAGAATTGGAGCGCCTAAAACAAGAAATAACGCCCAATACATCCACAAAAGATTTTGTAGATATTGTCAGGCAGGGATTAAATATATTATGTGACGGACATACGCACATTGCACATAGCCGTGCCATTAAATGGTTCGTTCCACACAGTTATTTATCGGCTGTTGACAATATATCTTTGGATGACACACTTCATGCCGACCATTACTACCGCTTGACAATAGACAGCATGTATGCACAGGCTCAAAGCGGATTGCGCGTTAAATACATCGACGGCAAATATTACAATGCGCGCCCTTTTACTTTTAATGATGCCGCTATAAATGTGGGAGAGGTGATTACGGCTATTGACGGGATAGAAATAAATGAATTTATTCAAACGCATTATTCGCAAATAAATTATATTTCGTGGGACGCTAAAAACAAACAATTTTATGCCGATAATTTCATATTGTCTTTACCCATAATGGGAAAACCCGAATTTACGCTTACAATTAACAACAAAGAAGTTGTTATTGACTCCCGGAAACTCGTAGATAACCTTCAGCGGGAAGTTTATGCATTACCCAAGTTCCCAAAAATGGAAATTTTGGGTGATGACATTCTTTACATCTACATGCCCACAATGATGCAGGCGGAGTGGTATGTCAGCCAATTAAAGCAGCTATATACGCCTGCCATTAAAAAAATCATATTCGATATCCGCCGGAATGGAGGAGGCGACGACAGCGTCTGGGCTACGCTTCTGGAACATATCATTAATGAACCGTTCCGGTATAAATATGCGGTGAGGATGAATTATAATGAAGCCTTAAAAAAGGCTATCGCTGATTTTGGAACCATAGCGCAAGAAGGGAACACCATGACTGTGCGCCACGACCGCACCATTTATCCGGATAGCAGCAGCATTTCTTTTAGTGGAAAAATGTATATTATTCAGGATAAAAACACTTATTCTGCCGCCGCTGCATTTGTTTCCGCTGCTTTGCAAAATAAAAATAAGATAACAGTCATTGGCGAGCCGGCGACGCTGATTTCAGGCTATACATTCCCACCCCTGATGTTTCGGCTTCCCCATTCGGGTATTGTTTTTAATTTGGCTTTTTCTACCGATATTTCGGGAGGCGCCGAAAATCCTTACATGGATAAGGTGGAAATCGAAATTACAGAAAATAGTACGGATTATTTTGATAAATTGTATAAGTACGATTCATCCGACACAGAATATCTTTCCCAGACAGATAAATGTATTCAATATATAAAAGAAGTGGGTGAAAGTAGATGAAAGACAAATGAATATTTAATTAATATGGTATGAAATATAAAACTTTATTCTTCTTAGCTATTATTGTTGCAATGGGCAAAGCTTCGGCTCAAGATTGTGCAATAGCGGCTATTTCTATGGAAGACACCTTACAAAATATTTTATTGTGCGATCAAGAACTTAGGCGTCGTTATAACGCTTGTAATAATGAACAGGAGGAATCCCTGTTATTGGCAAAAAGAATAGAACAAGATTCTATTCATCAAACCATCATTTTTCCGATAATTGATAAAATGTTGACCGGAGAAATAAAGGAATTATCGAACAATGGTTGGCGGACTTGCTTTTTAGTTCTTCAACATGCCTCGCTGGATGCGCAATTAAAGTATATTGATTTTATAACCGGAGGATTAAAAAGCGGTCATATTTACAATTATGAATATCTCGTTTTTATAGACCGTGTGTACACCGGTTTAAATAAGGCGCAATTGTTCGGAAGTCAGGTGTTGGCATTGCCGAATGAGTGCTATTTAGTGCTTCCGGTTTGTCCGAAAGCACAACGCGACTCCGCATTTTTCAGTATCGGAATGGACCCGTCTCTTTTTATAGTTATAAATGGTTCGATGCGCTACGGGAAACCTGCAAACGAATATGAACTGCCGGAGCAGGACAATCAATATAACGCTATTGAAATCATGCCCGGCGAATTTGCCATTATCGGATTAATTTTATCCGACAAGGTAAAAAAGAAAGGCGTTCAAGGCGTAGATGTTAAAATAGACGACCACATAATGGCTACTACGGATAAAAATGGATTTTTTGCTTTTAAAGTGATGAAAAATAATATTCCCGACAGTTTGGCGTTATATTATGCGCATACCAACAGGATATACCATCTTGACGCAGCAAAAAAGAAGGGCGATTTTGTAATAATACCGATTTACTAAAAACAACATACTTATGAAAAAACTTTTCTTACGCATCAACACCTTATTGTGCGACCTGTGTTTGTCATACCTTATTTTGTACCTGTTTCTGTATGTAAAACCAAGCGGGCTGCCGATTTTAAGCAGTTATTTCTTAATAGTGACTGTCTATTATTTGACTACTTATTTTGTCTTTAGACGCAGTTTATTCCAACTTTTCTTCCGGTGGAATATTCCGCATCGTACGTTGGCTTATACCATTGTAAAAGTACTTTTTATTGGGATAATGCCTTTTATCTTGACTTATTTCCATAGTGTGAGCGGAATATTGTTATATACCCTTATATTAATGATACCCGTTAGCATCATTGTGGGTTTGATTACGAAAAAGCCGCTGTGGCAGTTACTGGCACGTTCCACTATGGAAAAAGAGAAGGAAATAACGCCCGGAAGACCGTATTTTGTTGGTGTAATTATTCTTTCCATAGTTGTTCTTTTGGCTTCGTCTATAAAAGAATACTGCTTTCTTCAGGAAGAAAAGACGCTTTTCTCCAATGCAAGAGTCTCCATACCGGTGTCATTGCCTGTCAAGTATAAATATGCGAAAAACATTCGTGAACATAAACAAGACCCTGTGGAATATGTTATGCAGTTGTTTGAAGAAAACGACAGGGTGATTTTATGCGAACGGGTGCATCCTGATTATACGCAGTGGCAGTTGTTTTCCCAAATTATTTTAAACGATACGTTTGCCGTCAAAGTAGGCAATGTATTCACAGAATTTGGGAATGCTGACAATCAGCAGGTGTTGGATGATTACATGCGCACCCGCTTCGATTCCATGGAAGATTTGAAAAAAGCCACTGCCCGCATTGTTCGTGAAAATGGCGGACATTGGCCGTTATGGAACAATAAAAAAAAATATGATTTCATTTTGAATTTACATGAATATAATGCCCGGCAAGATAGCGCCCATAAAATAAATTTGTTCTTTACGGATATGAGCGCAGATTGGCAGCATATTACCAACAGGGAGCAATGGCGTAGCGCTTTTTATGGGCCAAACCGTGACAGTATTATGGCGGCTAATATTATCACTCAATACAACGAACTGCGCAACAACCATGCCGGCCGGAAAAAGATGCTGGTTATTATGAATACGCGCCATGCGTTCAAAGGTGTAATGCCTTGGGATCCGTCAACAACAGATTACTTGTTTAAAGCATTTCCGGCTAAAACAGCGAACGTGTTGGTAAACGGCTGTACACAAATTATTACGCCCATAAAATCGGGATTATGGGACGAAATAGCCCTTACTGTAGGAGATACCGCATGGGCAGTTAATTTTAATGAGTGCATATTGGGCAATGATTTTTTTGACATTTTCCCTTTTCCCGGGTCCAAAAATCGAAAGTACAAAGAGGTTTTTAATGGCATGATATATTACCAGCATCCTAAAGATTTCCGTATTGTCGATGGATATGAATATATGTTGGATGATTTTAAAGATACTTACCTGCATCGAAGCGCTATCATTGGTGAAGAAGAGCACAATATTCTACAGCGAATAGCAAATTATGAAAAAAAAATCTCATATGAACAAAAGTTTCCGCTCATTAAACTTTTCAATTTGTGTTTTTTGTGCCTGCATGGCTTAATTATGTGTTTTCTATGGGTAAATTTAATTATTCTGTTTATAAGGCGAAGGAAGACTTCTGTTATTGAAAAATAAAATGAATAAACTGTTATGACAAAAATAATTGCTGTCTTATTTTTATGGATCGTCCTAAATCCGGTTACTGCACAAGATTTGGGAATGGATTATAAAATAATTCCTGTCCACCGGAAGGTAAGTGAAATTCTTGTTGAAGACCCTTACGAGTCGCCGCTGACTAATTATGTGGCGCGTATTCATTCATGGATAGAAGGGAAGTATGCGCCCCTGTATTCGGAAATGGTGGACTGTGTCGTCAAAGAAACAAATGCCATTGTAGCTTCACCGGATTTCGCCGGAAAACTGTTAAATTCTACTATTGAAGAAGTGGTTATTTATAAAGATTCCGCAGGCTGTGCCATACGGAAAGAACCCGGTCGTTTGGGGTTTCTAATCGGATGTTCCGTATGGGAAAACGGGCAATGGAAAGCCATTGGGGAAGATATATGCTTCAGCAACGAACCGGCAGATGCGCGCCGGCGAATTGCCGATGTGGCTACTTCAAGGACTTTGCCGGCATTGCGCAGGTATTATCGTCAGGCGGCCG
>JAISFN010000011.1 GCA_031263585.1 Prevotellaceae bacterium
GCCTGTATGGAACATTGAAAACAGCTTTGAAGAAATTGCAAGCTACAACTGCCAAAAAGCCACTACTAACTATAAGGGACGCATTTGGACTGCATGGTTTTGCCCCGATATACCGGTTGGTGAAGGCCCGTGGAAGTTACGCGGTTTGCCGGGGCTTATCTTAAAAGCAGAGGATAGCAAAGGGCACTTTCGGTTTACGTGTGCAGGCTTTAAACAGTTAGTACAAAAACGTATTATAGAGAAAGATCAGACACATGATTATCAAATTATTTCCAGAGGTGATTTAGATATGCAGTACAAGAAATTTTTTAGTGATCCTAACGATTTCCTTAATAATGCTATAGATTTAAAAGGAGGAAGCGTTAAGTTAAGCGGTCCTGTCCTTAAAAGAGAGTACAACCCGATTGAATTGGACAAATAACCGCAATTAGCAATTATTCCAACATATACTTTCGAAAAATATATAAAATTTTCATGCGCCTGTTAGTTCTATAATAAATATTACATTTGTAAAAATCTTATAATGCTAGATATGTTTAGCACAAGTACCCCTAAAAAAGTGGAAGCAATTGATGGTTGCTGGGAATACAGAGGTTTTATGCTATCGTGTGAAAAAGTAGTATATGCATATGTTAGATGTGGAACTCCTGCAGAAACTCTAATTGACATGCATGAGAGGGAGGAAGCTATACATTGTGTTAACTAAACGACTTAGAGCCTGTTTTAAAATATAGTGTGCATTAAACTATAAACAGGCTCTTATTTATTATATTAATTGCTGAGAACATTTAGTTTATGAAAAAATTTATAGCGATAATTATTATTGTCTTATGCAGTATCCAAGCTTATCCACAAACCATTGATTCAGTTTATTTTAAATGTATGTATGATTTGAGTTATTCAAAAGATTTGAAAAATATCAACAGTAAACGCTCCGACGAAATGTTGTTATTATTTGGCGATCAATACTCTTATTTCTACAGTTACCGGAACTATATAGTTGATTCGTTGCGGGAAGCCAATCCGGCAGAATATAGGCCTCAAATTATAGATAATACAGTTATAGCGGCAAAAACTACTTTAAGAAAAACTGACAACACGGAAACCTTGATAATAAACAAAGGAATAAATCAATTAACCTGCCTGGGACGAATTGGAGTTACGGATTATCAATACAAAGAGGATTTTAAGGCGCCTAAGTGGAATATAACAAGTACCGATAGTATTACAATTTTAGGTTATAAATGCCGTAAAGCCATAACACATTATCATGGCAGAGACTGGACAGTTTGGTTTACGCCAGATATTTTGACAGGAGAGGGGCCTTGGAAACTGAAGGGATTGCCAGGACTTGTATTAAAGGCCGAAGATAGTGAAGCGCATTATGTTTTTCAATGTATTAGTCTGGAAAGATCGAATTCTAAAAAACTCATTACAGAAAGCTCAGAAAAGGATTTCAGGCTCATCACTAAAAAAGAATTTTTTAAAGAAAGTAAACGAATTTACGAAGATTTTCTTTCGTATTACGATGCTCGCCCCGCATTTGATACCGAACATATAACCAGAAAATACAACCCGATTGAATTGGATGAATAAATTTGCAAGGGTATTGTTTTATTCCGATTTTTTCGTAGATTTGCGAAATGATCGGAATTTATTTGTCCGGCGGCTAAAATTAAACGGGAATGAAAAAAACGTTTTTATCCATTTTAATGCTAAACCTCGGCTTTACGCTTGCGGCGCAAACTGTGTTTAACGGTACAATTAAGGATAACGAGGGCAAAGCGCTGCCCAATGTGTATATTATGTTGTCGGCAAAAGGCTCGCCGCTTATATTGGCTTATGCGGCAAGCGACGCTAACGGGCAGTATAGCGTAAGCTACAAGGGCGATGCCGATACGGTGTGCATTAGCGTATCGAGGCTCGATTATAAAAAAGAAAGCGTTTGTATCCCGAATAAAGCGCGGCAGCTCAATTTCAGTTTGCCGCCCGAAATAACGCAGTTGCGCGAGGTGGTTATCAAGCCCGAAAAGGTTTGGCGTAACCGCGATACGGTTAATTACTCGGTGCGCGAGTTTACCAATAAAGACGACCGCAGCATTGCCGATGTATTGAAACGTATGCCGGGTATCGAGGTAAGCTCGTCGGGTAATATAAAATACAACGGCGAGTCGATCAATAAATTCTATGTTGAAAATATGGATTTGATGGGCGGGCAATACAACGTTATCAGTAAAAACCTGAATAATAGGCATGTTGAAACCGTCCAGGTGTACGAAAACCACGAGCCGGTAAAAGCCATGCAGGAAACCAGCATGTCCGACAAGGCTGCTATAAACCTTGTACTTAAAGACGATGCCAAGGCCAAATGGCTGGCATCGGGTAAATTCGGTATCGGGCTTGAGCCTTTGCTGTGGGATAACGAGCTGTCGTTAATGCGTTTTGCCAAACATACGCAGGGTACTTACATGTACAAAAACAACAATGCCGGCAACAACATCTCAAACGATTTGCTTGCGCATTACGGCGCTTTCAGCACAATGCAAAAAACAGGGGTATTGGGTATTCCCACATCAACACCCGGCATATCCGAAACCAAACGGTACTTATTTAATAATGCGCACCTGCTTACCGTAAACCAACTGTGGAAATTAAGTAAAGATTACGAACTGCGCCTAAATGCCGACTACCTAAATGATTACCAGAAACGGAACAATAGCGGCAAGACCACATATTACTTGAATGATGAAGAAATTGTTGTTGAGGAACAAAGCTATACGGCAATCAACATTAACAAGGCAAAAGCGTCGTTAACCTTAACGGGAAACCACCCTAAGTATTACCTATACAATACGATAAGGGGCCAGGCCGATTGGAGCCATGAGCATGCCGCAATCAGCGGGAATCAACAATATCTGAAAAATCCGTACTATAATATCTCGAACGATTTTATGTGGCTTAAAGTTTTCGGGAAAAGTAAGTTCGAGATCCGATCCAATAACCGTTACAACAGCCAGCCGCAACGGCTAAGCATGAGCCCGGGTCTTTATGAAAACATATTCAATAACGGCAATATTTACGATGTATTGCAACAAAAAGCGACGCTAAACGATTTCCAGTCGGATAACTCGCTAGTATATACAAAAACAAAAGGGCGTTGGAGCCAGAACTATACGGCGGGTTTTAAATTGATTTTACAGGACTTGGATTCGGAGCTGGGCTTACAGGGAGCCGCTATAATCGATAGTTTCAGCAATAACGCTTCATTCTCCGAAGCAAGAGCTTATATTAAACCCCAATTCGATTATGTGGGGAAAAAAATGCGTGCGACCTTAGGATTGCCGGCAGGTTATTTGCTGTTAAACAGTAAGGATAAAAGCAAGAATATACGAAACGATAAAAATCATTTTTATTTTAACCCTTCGTTATATTTCAAGTACGATTTAAATGTGCTGTGGAATATTTCGCTACGCGCGGCCTATACCGACTGGTATAGCGATGTGAACAGCCTTTATGCCGGGTATATATTAAACAACTACCGGAGTATTATGAAAAACGATGGCAGTTTTTCGAAAATCGAAGGACAAACATACGGATTCACTGTAAGTTACCGCGATCCTATTAAGCTGGCTAATGCATATGTCTCACTATCGTATTCGCGTTTCCATTCCGATAATTTATTTAAACAGGATTTTGACGGCATCCTTTCAATCCGCAAAAAATTCGATTATGCGAACAACACCGGCAGCAAGTCGATTAATGTATCGGCCAGTAAAGGTTTCGATAAATATGTAAAAAAAGTTCAGTTGTGGGCATCGTACGGTATCAATACATACAATCAATTACAAGCAGATAGCCCGGCCGAATATCGCCGTAATGTATTAAGCGCAAACTTATCCTTGGAGTCGAACATAAGTTCGTGGTTAAATTGTCATTACCTGTTTAACTTTGCAAATTCGAAATCGGATTTGAAAGGGAATAATGTAAATGTCAATTACAGCTCGATAAACCGATACGAGCATAAATTTAAAGTAAATGTATTCCCTGTAAAAAACCTACAGCTTGGGATGAATGCCGAATATGAAAACAGCTCGGCCGAAACCCGTTTGCCCAGCGCTTTTTTCATGGATTTTAATGTAAAATACAAATTCAAAAAATTAGAGTTTGAACTGCACTGGAACAATATTTTTGATGAACGGAATTATGTAATAGCATCCTATGGCGATTTTTACTCAAGCTATAATATTTACGAACTGCGTCCGGCCAATTTTATTTTCACCCTCCGGTTTTCATTATAAGTTTCGGGCAAATTATCAAAATGGCTATATACGATTTAAAATAAAATGATATTTTAACAATATACGAAAATAGTGGTTAGCTATTATATAATAATCGTTAATTTCATCATCTATAATTTACCGAAAAAAATTAATACGACAAGATTATAACAGCAATTTATCTTTAAGTAACTTGTAGCCGTTATTGCTTGCTTGCAAATAAATACCGCTTTTTAAACGTATATGGTAAGTTTCTTTCCCAAACAATTCTACCCGGGCAATAAAATCAGTATTAACAATATGCGAGCGGTGGATGCGAATAAACGAATCGGGCAAATTGGCTTCGAGATATTTCATTGTCAATTCTTTAATGTATTTACCCGTACTCGAAAACAGCATAACGTAATCTCCGTATGCCTGAATATACATCAGTTCTTCAAGCTTGATGATATGAATTTCAGAACCATTCTTTACCGTTATTTTATCCAAGAATTTAGCCGAAGGTTTTACGTTGTTGGCAGTTGTTTCTTCTTTCCGGAGATTATTTTCATCATTCGTTAAAGCAGCTTGTCTTTTACTGTATAATAGCAGTTTTTGATACCATTGCAACAAAATAACCCATGACGATAACCCGATGATTAAATGTAAAGGAATGCTTGGCATAAAGGCGGCGGGAGACTCAAGCCCTGAGATGGTAAGCAGCATAAGCGTTACCCCCAAACTAACCAGTTGCACCAATAAAGCCACTACTATTTTAGACCAGATAATATATATAAAACCAATTATATACCAATAAAAATATCCGGTTAAAGCTAACGACTCGATATAGAATAGCCCATCGACAATAGCGGGAATGGCTTGCATATTGCCGTAGCTTACCAAAAAAGCCCATACAATTGCGATAAGCAATGCAATTATAATTGTTCCGGCTATTTTACGGGAACGCGATTGTACAAATGGATGGGCTGTCATATAATAATTATCATATTTTTAAGTAGACTATAATCATGTATATACGCTAAATATGAAATATGCCCGCTAGCTTTTAATTTCGATACCGCTGAAATTAAGGCTTCCTTTAATTATTAATTTATGCTCGTAATCAATATTTTCATTCGGTTGGTAGCGTTTGTCGTCGCAACCGCCGAATACAGGGTTTATATCCGATATAACATACCAGTTGCTAGATACATAAATTTCTATCCCCCCAAATGTACAATCGATATTTATAAAAGTTTCCGGCATGTCTAAAGTTGTGCGCCTGAGATCTATAATTGTACTAGCAAATGTATTCTTTATCATCGCCCCTTTAAATACCGGGTCGAGTACAATATGGCGTATCGCACCGAATGTATTTTCGGAGCGGAAAAAACCGTCTTCCGAAATATACGGAACATCATTTTTCGAACACATTCTATTAATTCTCGAATAACGGCGCGATCTATTCCGTTTAAACAGAATTAATACACCCAACAAAACAAAAATCAGAGGCCAATAAGTGTGAACCAAATCTTTATTTGAAGCTGTCAATTCGGGGATGATAAAAAATGCTCCGATTATCAATAATATAGTACCTCCCGAATATTGCCTGCGGAAGATAGACCACAAGCCGAGTACTATTAACAGCATTTGCCACGATATGAATATGTTGAAAACATAGGAATTGACTATTCCCAAATTACGGCCTAAAAATAATAAACCGATAAGGATAAATATTATAGCAACAATATAGCCGTTGGTTTTATGCCGATAGGATTTATTGTTCTTATTTTTAATTATTTCCATGATTATTATTTTATTTTTTATTTTACAAAAATACAATGTTTACCCGATATTGTGTACCGGGCTCACTTTTGTTTATTGGAATATTCACAGGCCACTTGTTTGGCATAGTTGGGATTCGAGGCAAAAAATAACATCCAGTAAAAAACTTGCAAAATTCCGCTGGTATATTCTTCACTTTTATTGAATTTCGTTTTGTCCGAATTAAATCCGCTTTTGTTTTTAATTTTTTCCATGATACGTGATTTTTAAAGATATCGCAAAAGTATTGTGCTGAAGATAGCTCATCAATAGAAAAACGTTGGACATAGGGCAAAAATCGGTGAACGACGGAATTAACCCGATAAAAAACGCATTATTATCATGCAAAAAACGAAACAATTACACCAGATAAATAATAAAGCCGGCTATGGCGCCAGCTTTATTAAATTGGTAATATATAAATTACACACAATGTAAAAATTAAAAGCGGGATATCCTCTTACAACAGTTTGTTTTTTATCAAATACTCTGCAATTTGAACCGCATTCAGCGCTGCCCCCTTCCGTATTTGGTCGCTTACCGTCCAAAAAGCAATGCCCTTCGGATTTGTCAAATCTTTACGGATGCGCCCTACATAAACCGGATCCTTTCCGGCTGCCATCAAAGGCATCGGGTATTGGCTTTGCTGCGGGTCATCATATAACACCATGCCTTTAGCTTTGGCAAATGCCTGCTTAACCTCTTCAACGCTTAGCTCCCGTTCGGTTTCGCACCAAATGGCTTCGGAATGAGCCCGCATCACGGGCACACGCACTGCGGTGGCACTCACCTTAACATCCGAGTGCATTATCTTCCGGGTTTCATTAAACATCTTCATCTCCTCTTTGGTGTAATCGTTATCGGTAAATACATCAACCTGAGGTATTAGATTAAAAGCCAGTTGGTATTTGAATTTTTCAATAACAGGTTCCTCTCCCCTACCCAATTGGACAGTTTGATTTTGAAGCTCGGCCATGCCGCTTGTTCCTGCTCCGCTGGCCGACTGATATGTTGCAATATGCACACGTATTATGCGAGATAAATCATCGATAGCTTTTAACGCCACAACCATTTGTATGGTAGTGCAGTTAGGGTTTGCTATGATATTGCGCGGGCGATTACGGCAATCGTCGGCATTTACTTCAGGAACTACCAAAGGCACATCTTCGTCCATACGGAAAGCGCTTGAATTATCAATCATTACCGCACCGTGCCTAGTTATTGTTCCGGCAAATTCACGCGATGTTCCTGCTCCGGCCGAGGTTAAGGTTATATCGATACCCTTAAAATCGTCGTTATGTTTTAACTCTTTAACAGTAATGGGCTTTCCTCTGAATATATAATTTGTACCGGCACTCCGGACCGAACCGAATAAATGCAATTCATCAATCTGTAAATCGTAGTTTTCCAGTATATTCAAAAACTCCTGCCCTACCGCTCCGCTTGCTCCAACTATTGCTATTTTCATTATTAATACTATTTTATTATGATTTTTCAAAAATTAACATAAGGATAAATTAGTATACTACAGTAGTTTACACTGACTTATAAACCAAATAAGTTACTGTATTTACAATTTCACAAAAATAAACTAAATTTTATTTCGGGCGAAACTCAATACTAGACAAATTTTGAACATCAGTATATAAAAATAAAAGAGATCATATCGGATCTCCTTTAAATCTCAATTAAAACTATAAAATCAATGGAAGCGGAAAGCGATACCTACCGAAAATACAAACTGGTCGACATCATTAACGATGCTGTACTTTAATTCGGTAAAGGTACGCCAGTCGTCAAGGAAATCGAATTGTAACCCGCCCCCGACATTAATACCAAGGCGTGTTTTGGTATCATCCAGAATGTGATGCTTCCAAGCCTGGAAAGTAACACCGGCCAACGGATAGGCTGCAAACTGTGTGGCAAACGGGAATAAATAATGAGCATCGGCATCAACATTGAATAAACTGATATCATTATGTTCAAAATAATAGTTAAAACTTGGAGATATACGCAAGGCATCCATAATGTTATATGAAAATTGCGCTCCTAAACCGAAGCTTTCCATTTCGCTTCCGTAATTTAGCTTTAATCCTACACTTTTTTCCCCTTTTTGCGCATACGAGCCGGTTACAGCTAATGCTACAATTGCAAAAACTAAAAATAATCTCTTCATACTAAAATTGTTTATAAGCCACACACTATGTGTATTTTAATTAATTAATTAATAATTATTAAACATATATTTAATGTATATTAAACAAAAATTTAAGGAACAATGTTCAAAGACTTTATGGCCTGAAAATGTATAATGGCATCAAGTATCATGACATAAAAACTTAATAATAATATAATTAGCGAATAAGTGAATTTGAAAATAACTTTCATATTCTTTAATTTTCTCATTAGCAAATTAACGTTTTACCATTAACCATTAACAAATTATTCCATTCTCTAATTAAATTAATAATAATAGCTCTCATACCTTTTTTTGAAATACAAAAATAGAAATTTATTTTTGAGATTATTAAACTTAACTGTTTATATTTTAATTGAATGTAAATTGTAAAATTACGGGGTTATGGTCGCTATGCGCAAATTCTAAGTCAATAGTTTGTTTTTTAATGTATTGTATATTGGGCGAGGCTAAAAAGAAATCGATTAAAGTTTCGGCAGTATGCCCTTTTTTATAGGGCTCGTACAAAAAACGGTTGCTTGCATGCCCATCACTAAGCCATTGCCAATCGCTGGGTAAAAAATCGCGAGCTATGTTTAACGGAGTGAAGTATTTGTTGTTCTGCATACTTTTACTTACATCATAGTTAATAATCGAATCGGGCAGAGGCGGAATCTGATTCCAATCCCCGCCGGCAATAACATAATTACCTTTATTATATTCACTTACTAATGTTTGTCGCAGATACGCCATTTCAACAGCCCGTTTTTCGCTGTCATCAAAGGCCGAGTTATGGGTATTAATTACAAGCAAATCTTTGCCATTACTTAAGGGGTAGCGTGTTGAAATAAAACAATTATCGAGTAAAAACAAACGTACAGGCCACTTCCCTTGCGCGGGGTAAGCATGTTGAACACACTCCGAAGGCAAGTAACGACTTAACGTAGCCATGCCCGACTGAACCCTACCCATAGGGTTAAATAACGGAATGGGTACAAAATAAACATCGTAATCTTTTGCAAAAAAGAAAGCATATTGAGGCATAGCTTCCGAAATATAGTCGAGCTGATTAATGTTATAACTGCGGTGTGCTTTATAGTCAACCTCCTGAAGCAGTATAATATCCGCCGAATTGTTTTGTTGAACTATATTGCAGATATACTCCAGATTTTTAACTGTTTGTTCCCTGGTTGTGCGGGTTTTACGGCCTCCATCGTAAAAAAAGTCCATCCCTGCATCTAATCCAGCATAACCGGTATTCCATGAGAGTACAGTTAAGGTATCTTTTTTCAAGGGGGTGACCCGATTCTGCGCTAGTATTGTTTCGGTTTCAGGCTTATAGTCGAGCAAAGTCATTATTTCAATAAAAAGCAAAAGTAAAACAATAATTGCTAAAAGTGTATATAACAGGTATCGGACTATTTTTTTCATATAGGATGAATATTATATGCCAAAATTAAAAAATATCGGTTTACTTATAAAGTAGTATTTTTGCAGCTAAACAAAAACAATAAAATACAATGAGACGAAAAGACCGCAAAATAACGGATAAGCATGAAATGCTGGATATTTTAAATAAGGCGGATGCGTGCCGTATTGCCTTTGCCGTAAACAATACGCCTTATATTGTATGTATGAATTTCGGATACGAATGGGACGGCAAGAGGTTGAAATTATATTTCCATTGTGCAAAAGAAGGCAAAAAGCTGGATTTGATGCGCCGAAATAATTACGTTTGTTTTCAGATCGATACCGACCACATGCTGGAATATATACCCGAAATTGTTTATTGTACCATGCAATACAAGAGTATAGTAGGCATGGGTTATCTTGAGGAAGTTACCGATGATGCGGAACGTGTTAAGGGGCTCGATTTGCTTATGCAGCATCACGGACACAATGCACCAGCACAATATCCCGAAGCCTCATTAAAACAGACTATGGCGCTGTGCCTAAAAGTATCCGAAATATCAGCTAAAAAGAAAGCTTAAAAGGAATTTGCCAATGCGCTGATGTGTTTATTTGTTTATTTACTGACATACAAATGCACTAATTATCGTATTATCCCATTAGCATATTGATAAATCAACAAATCAATACCTTAACTATATGATTCCAGATATTTCTATAAACAAATTTACATATGAGTTGCCCGACGAGCGTATAGCCAAGTTCCCGCTGGCCGAACGCGACCAATCAAAATTATTACTGTATTGGAAAGGACAAATATCCGAAGATATATTTTTGCATATCAGCGATTATTTCAATCCGGGCGACATGCTGGTATTTAACAATACCAAAGTTATTCATGCCCGTTTAGTATTTTATAAAAATACCGGGGCGCGGATTGAAGTGTTTTGCATGGAACCTGTCAGCCCATCGACTTTTGAACAGGCCTTAGCATCCAAAAATACGTGTACATGGCTTTGCATGATAGGTAATTTTAAAAAATGGAAGAATGATATTTTAAGTATTGGTTATAAAAATACAACACTAACCGCGGAAAAACTTGAAGTTAATGATACCGGAGTAATTGTACGTTTTGCATGGGAGGGAACAGTCAGTTTCGGAGAGTTAATGGAGCATTGCGGGGCAATACCGATTCCTCCTTACTTAAAGCGGGAGCCGGAAGATATTGATAATACCCGTTATCAAACAGTATATTCAAAGTATAAAGGTTCGGTTGCCGCACCTACCGCCGGTTTACATTTCACCAATAGCGTTTTAGCAAAGTTGAAACATAACGGTGTCGATATAGAAGAACTTACGCTGCATGTTGGTGCGGGAACTTTCAAATCTGTTAAAGCGGATTTTATTGCCGGACATGAGATGCATATCGAACATTTCAGGCTTAAGCTTGAAGTGTTGGAAAAATTAATTTCCAAAGCCGGTGATATTATCTCTGTGGGTACTACGTCGATACGTATGCTTGAGAGTTTATACTGGCTGGGGCTGAATATAAAAAAAACAGGCGTGCGGCATGTCGGGCAATGGCAACCATACGAAAACGAGGAAGATACATCCGTAACAGAAGCATTATATAATATTATGGGATACATGAAGAAGGAAAAATTGACGGAGCTTGACGCATCGACCCAGATAATGATTGTTCCTTCGTATCGTTTCCGAATGATTAAAGGGCTGGTAACTAATTTCCATCAACCTCAAAGCACATTACTGTTATTGATAGCAGCCCTTATCGGCAACAATTGGCGAAAAATTTATGATTATGCACTGCAACACAATTTCCGTTTTTTAAGTTACGGAGACAGTTCATTATTATTGCCTTGATTATATAATAGACATTTTATTCAATAAGATTTGAGATTGATGATTATGAGTAAAATAAAATTAGCATTTTTAAAATTGACTGAAAATAAGCGAAATACAAAACAGCATATATTGTAAGTTGCTGATAATAACACATGATAATCTTTTATTGAATATAAACTTTAATGTTTAATGAATGTTTACAAAAACATTGCTATCATTTGGTATATTAAGTTTATAAAGGAATTTATTACTATATTTTGTCATCCTGAGTGAAACGAAGGATCTCTTTATTTAATTGGAATACAAGATGCTTCACTGGAGTTCAGCATGATAACGAAAAATAGAGCCTTAATTAATATTAATTACTTATCATGCCTTTAAAAATTTTAAATTATATAACCATCAGTATTATTTTAGTTTAATCGATATGAATGAATCATCTGCCATTTTTAATGATTATGTAAGGCTTACTAACCCTGAATATATATTTAATAACCAGATTTTTATAAAAGAAATAAAAGGTAGCAACTCCTTGCGTAAATCCGAGGTTATGCGCCTTGATGCATTTTCAATATTTCTGGTATGCAGGGGTGAGATGCACTTGAATATTGATTATCTGGCTTATCAATTGAAAAAGAATATGATACTTACACTTATAGATCTTCACATTACTGAAAATATCAATATGAGTTCCGATTTTATGGGATATCATATTTTAGTATCTAAAGATTTATTAAGTGAAAGTTTACGGGATGTAAGGTCTTTTCCTATCCCAATGGAACCGATGTGCACACAACCCATTAAAACAATCAGTGATAACGAACTAAAATTATTACTGGGAATTATTGACCGTATGGTAAACTATATAAAAAATGAAAACCATGTATTTCAACAGAATCTGGTTCGAAGCGAGTTGAACATTTTTGTATTTGAGATAATCGCTATTCTCGTCAAAAATGCAAGAGCCACAATATCCAAAAGTGATTTGAACCGAAAGGATAAAATTATCGGGGAATTTATACGCTTGCTATTACAAAATTTTAAAGAAAAGCACAAAGTTTCTTTCTACTCAAACAAATTGCACATTACCCCTGAATATTTATCCAAAATAATGAAAGTATTTAGCGGAAAAACTGTAAACAAATGGATTTGCGATGCATTGGTTGCTGAAGCTAAAATTTTGCTACGCAGGCCAAGGGTTACAGTACAACAAGTTGCTGATATACTAAATTTTTCCGATCAATCATCATTCAGTAAATTCTTTAAAAAACATACCGGAAAATCACCTTTGGAGTATAAAAATTCACTTAATTAATAGCTGATTCTATTCCTTTTGGAAACCGCAAGGAGTAACTCCCGTGTGCTTTTTAAAATATTTTCTGAAAAAAAGACGGGCTGGGAAAATTCAGATTATAAGCAAGCTCTTGAATACTTATTTCACTATGCCTAATTAATTTTTTAGCTTCCATAATAACATATTCATCAATTCCTTCGCTAGCGCTTTTTCCACTTACCTCTTTCACAATCAACGACAAGTATTTGGGAATAAAAAAGCTGATCGGCATAAAAATCGATATTCCGTTGATTTTTGCAGTATTTTCTCAGTAATTCCAAAAAGCCTTTTGTATGATAATTTTTCCGGCTTTTAATAAATAGAAATGGTCATATTATTTATAGAAATTATACTTCCCTGATTTTTAAATATCATCGAACCTTTCGATATTACACATTCATCCAGATTAACAGTATTCAGCGAACCTCTCTCTATACAAATGGCAACGGCTAATCCGTTGACTTTAAGAGCCTGTTTAAACAATAAATTTTGTTTTATATCATTTGAAAAGATAAGCATGTCATTAGTTATTCCCTGTATATCTGTTATTTCTTTAATTTACTGAATAAATACGTTTTGTATCCCTGTATTTTCAATAATGCTATACTATTTTATACGTTATTCCTATAAACCATTATAATGCAAAATTATAACGGATCTATAAAAACTAAAATAGTTTAAATAGTTTTATTTATGTCTAAAATTTAACAAATACATTTTTTTTACTCATATTATAGATTTATATGAAATAAATATGCTCATTATTGAATTACTAAAATTAACGAAAAAGAAAATATGCTAAGAGTCAACTTAAATTTTATATCTTTACTGTTTGAGTATTTGTATCAAACATTTTACTTTAAAATAATTATTATATGAATACCATAATCGAACGTATTGCCGCACTACGGCTATGGATGAAAGAACAACACATCGATACTTTCATAATCCCCAGTAACGACCCGCATTTCAGCGAATATATTGCAAACCATTGGAAAAGCCGGACATGGATCAGCGGTTTTACAGGCTCGGCAGGTACGGTTGTTGTTACGGCTAAAAATGCAGCTTTATGGACCGATTCGCGTTATTTTTTGCAGGCCGATAAACAATTAAACGATACAGGAATTGAACTGAAAAAACTGAAAATGCCCGGAACCGAAAGTATTAAGCAATGGTTGCAAAACCAACTGGCAGGTGGTTCTAAAGTCGGTATCGATGGTAAATTGTTTTCGGTTACCGAATATAAATACTTAAAAAAATCATTAGCTCCTTTAGAACTGCTAATTACAACCGATCCTTTTATCGATATATGGAAAGACAGGCCCAAGCTACCGAATGAAAAGGTTTATTTACTACCCGATGAAATTACTGGAAAAAACAGAAAAGATAAACTGAACAATGTTATACAAGCAGGCAAATTTAACAATTCCGTTTACATTGTAACGGCTTTAGACGAAATCGCCTGGCTTTTGAATTTGCGGGGCAACGATGTTAAATTCAATCCTGTTGCGATATCCTATGCTGTGATTGATTTTCCTGCGGTTCATTTATTTATAGCTTCCGATAAATTACCAGACAACGACCGTACAATGCTTGAAAAAGACGGTACACATATTCATCCTTATTCGATGTTTGACGAATTCCTGCATCAAACGGATAAAAATAAGCAGGTTATTGTTAATCCCCACAAATTGGACATACATGCTTATAATATATTATATAATAACGGTATACAGATAAAAGAAGAAACGGATGCTAACGGTGTAATAGCCTCGCTTAAAGCAATAAAGAATGAAACTGAAATTGAAGGCTTCCGTAAAGCTATGGTTGCCGATGGTGTTGCCATGGTTAGGTTTTTAAGGTGGCTGGAAGAAAATGTAGGTATTAATCCGGTTACAGAAATCAGCGCAGGTGAAAAATTATACGAATTTCGTGCGCAACATCCCGATTTTGTGGACGAAAGTTTCGGGGTTATATCGGCATATAAAGATCATGGGGCATTGCCACATTACTCGGCAACCGGTGAAAGCAATGTCGAGCTTAAGCCAGAAGGTTTCTACCTGGTCGATTCGGGAGGGCAGTACCGCTACGGGACAACCGATATTACCCGTACCATACATCTGGGAACCCCGACATCGCACGCCAAAGAAGATTACACCCTGGTGCTGAAAGGGATGATAAATTTAAGCCGTGCTAAGTTTCCGGCAGGTACGCGAGGAACACAGCTCGACATTTTAGCCCGCATATTTTTGTGGAATAAGGGCAAAAACTTTTTACACGGAACAGGACACGGTGTAGGGCATTTTTTAAATGTGCACGAAGGCACGCAAAGCATACGCATGGAAGAAAACCCTGTAGTATTACAACCGGGTATGGTTACATCCAACGAGCCTGCGGTTTATATATTTAAGCAATACGGTATCCGTACCGAAAATTTAATAGCTTGCCGGAAATTCGAACAAACGGATTTCGGTGATTTCTACGAATTTGAAACGCTAACGCTTTGTCCGATTGAAACCAAGCCAATTGACATGTTGTTACTTGAAAAGGATGAACGCGAATGGCTGAACAATTATCACGAAATGGTGTTTGATAAGTTATCGCCATTTTTATCGGAAGACGAGAAAAATTGGTTACAGGAAAAAACAAAAGCGATATAATAATCTAATCAATAATAATATGGGTTGGAAAGCATCAATGATAATCATTCAAAATCCTGATAATGTTAAGGATGATGATATAATATTAAAAGCCTTTGGCATGGGACAGCGCAAATATGCATGTAATACAACGTTGGACGAATGCATATACCCGCGCGATGAAAGTATCAACATTGCGTATTACAACGGTAGCATAATTATTTGCGATGATTTTCAATTATCGGGTAAATTCATTATGGAAGAGATATCTACCGAAGAGCGTACAATTATCAAACTGTTCCCCGACTCGGAAATATTAACCGTATCATGCCTTAGTCTTACAACCTTTCATGGATACTCGTTAATAAGAAACGGCAAGCGAGTAAGGGCCAAAGCTATGAGTGCCGATGACGGATTTTATATAAACATTGGCGATCCGATTGAGGAAGAAAAAGCCATTTATGCACAAGGTGAACTCCGGCATGGTAAATATTACTGGACACACGAAGATAACGAATATACCGAAGATCAACTTATGGAGGATTTTACTTTTGGCATAGCAAAACGCTTATTGGGCGTGCGGATTGACGAGTCGGAAGGCGAAGAACTTATGGATGAGGTATTGTTTAGTAAATATACCAAGTATGCCTGATGGTAATTTTCATGCTCGTTCATATATATGATACTGTTACCTTAAAAAACACTGTAAAGGCGCACAAACATGCGTCTCCACAAGTATAAAACCGGTAATAATTTTATATTCACCTGATTGTTGAGTACGTATTTATGCGGTCGAACCCAACCAAACGATCATATCGGTCGGCATACGAGCGGTAATAAATATAAATATTGTAATTATTTTCGGTATCGGCAAAACAACCGTCAATAGGCTCTGATACTATCTCTCCGTCATTCTTCAATATCACATAGCGGTAGTTATAATAACCCTGCTTTAAGCTTTGCGTGGTTTCGTACTGGCTAAGCTCAGGGTCATATATCAGCTCATACCGGCTATCGATATTCCAGTCGGTAAATTCGCCCATTAAAAATACCCGGCCGTCAACAAAAGGCATGATGGTTAGCAATGTAAAAAACACTTCGGCATAATCGGCTTCGATATTCGGATAGTTGGTTAAATTGGCGCCAATTACGTATTTCCCGTTATTATCCTTATTAGCCATATAACGCGTAGTACGTATTTTATCTTCGTTTAGTAATATACGGTATGTGCCTTGCTCTACACGAATACTATTAACCCCCATGCCCGTAAACGAATTGTTACGGATATCGAATGCACGAAACTCGTTATTCCCCGGAAACAGGTTTTTATCGGAACGCGTATACTCCGTAAGTCCCGGTTGTGTAAATGCCGGTAAAGGGTTATCCATACCCGGTATCCGTGCCGAATTTTGCTCGATACGTACTTTAAGCTCCATAAATGCATCGTTAACCTGTAACGTCGGGTGCGATACGCTAAAGTCAATTTGCTGCATGCAACGCTGGTTATTAAGTGGCGAATTACGCATATTGGCTGTAATCCTAGTCAGCGGTTCTACAAACGAAAAGCCCTTTTGCAGAAGTAATTCACGTGTTTCTGCATCAAAAATCTTTATAATGTAATTGCCCGATATCTTAAGTCGCACATCTTTGTTGGGAATAGTTAACGATATGTTATTGTAGCTGGTACGTGTATTCGATGAATAATTAAACTCATTAATCTGGGTTTCGGGGAAACCGCTCATATAATCGGTCATCATCAACCTATCGTCATTCCAATCGGCATCGCAATGTATTATACTATAAAAAAAGCGCCGCGATTCGTTTGCTAAATCGTCGAACATTAACGTCAACGTTTCATTGGAACGCAATGTAATAATCGGATCCGAAATTTCATTTCCTGTTTTAAATATCCGGGCGGTTTTAATGTTGCTGTCGTAACAATAATCCCGAAATCCTATTTGTTTATATACTCCCGCACTGTTTTGTGCCGAAATATTTGTAAAAAACAGCAATAAAATAAATAATATCAAATACTTGCCCCATTTCATATGCTAAACAATTTAGTCTAAAAGTACTAAAAACTTTAGCAAAGAATTTAGTCAGTATGTTTTTTAAGTATTAAATTTTGTAAATTTGTACTTTATAATGTTTACTATGTATATTAAACCTTTTCTTATAATTGTAGTAGTGATTGCATTAGCATTATTTACATCGAACCTGTTACATGGGCAGATGGTGAATACAAATGCGGATTACAGCACAATTATGTATGATTCGCATAACGGTGAAACAACCGAAACCTACATCTATGCATTTTATTCGCCTAAACCCGCTTCGCTGAAAGCCAAAAGCGTCGATGGGAATGCTGCTGATTTTGAATGGTATCGTTTTGACCAGAAAGCCAGGGCTTTGATTGCTACTCCAATTAAAACCGAACAGAACGTACTGACATCCGAAGTAAATAACCTATTGGAAGATGGTTATTTACTAAGAATTATACAGGGAGAAACGATAGATACATTCAGGTCGTGGGTGTTTTTGGATACCATAAAAATTGAGGAGATATACAGCGATAACAATTGTAATTATTTACGGCTTACGGTAAAAGCACAGTACCGCCCGAATTATTACTGGTATAATTTTATTGATTTGGAGTCGCCGCAATTACGGTTGATACAGAATAATTTCCGGATGGAATGGAGTGCCAGTGACGACATCCGTGCAGGATTACAGGCTAGCAATGCATGGCAAAATGTTACGGCATCGTTGGCAACTACAATTGACGACCCTGCCCCGTTAAAGGAAGCCGAATACAGTGTAACTATGACGAACATATTTAACAACAAAGCCGCTACAAGCACTCAAAAAATACCATACTTAGCCGTTTATGCCGATTTTGAGGTGCTACGCCCTAACGATGCCGACGTTTATTCGCCTACAACCGATTATAAGGGCGAAGCTTTATATAAAGTAAAATTTAACAGCAAAAGCATTAATGCCGATGAATATACATGGCAGGGCTATGGTGATCAATTGATTAATTTTGAAAAAGATAAAGTTATTTGGATGGAAACAAGCAAAAATATCGATAACGAAAAGGAATACCGCCCAGGGGAATATCCGGTGGTTTTAACGGTGAAAAAAAACAGTTCGGGCTGTATTGCCGCAACGCCCAATAAAGGAACCATATTGCTTGTCGAACCATCGAAGCTTGATCCGGAGAGCATACCGAATGCCTTTAGTCCAAACGGTGACGGACACAACGACTATTTCAAATTTGTTACCGGAAGAGAGCCTGTATCTTTGGAATATGTCGACATAAAAATATTTAACCGTACAGGTTTGCTGGTATATAAATACAACGGTTTGGTTAAGAATTGGAACGGTTGGGACGGACGTTTCAAGAGTGACGGAGGCGAATGCGAAACTGGTGTATACTACTATATTATTAAAGCTCAAGGCTGGGATAATATAACTTACTCCGACAAAAGTTTAACTGGGTTTTTACATCTTTTCAGGTAAAAATACTTTGTGAAACATAATAATTTTCGCAAAGACAAGGTAATTTCCTTGTCTTTGTTGTAAAAAACAGTTTGTAAAATATTAACAATAAAATAAATAATCAAAAATGGCTGTCAGTAAACCTTCGATACCCAAAGGTACTCGTGATTATTCTCCGCAGGAGATGGCAAAACGCAATTATATATTCGATACCATCCGCGGTATTTTTAAGTTGTTCGGCTACCTGTCAATCGAAACTCCTGCCATGGAAAACCTTTCAACATTAATGGGCAAATACGGCGAGGAAGGAGATAAACTTCTTTTTAAAATATTGAATTCGGGTAATTTTTTAAAAGATATCCCGGAATCAATGTTAACAGAAGAAAACACCAATGCTTTGATTGTAAAGCTGTGCGAAAAAGGACTGCGTTACGATCTTACCGTGCCGTTTGCCCGTTACGTAGTGCAACACCGTAACGAAATTACTTTCCCGTTTAAACGTTACCAGATACAACCCGTTTGGCGTGCCGACAGACCGCAAAAGGGACGCTATCGCGAATTTTTTCAATGTGATATCGATGTTATCGGCAGCAAATCATTGTTGAATGAGGCTGAGTTGATTCAAATTGTCGATGCCGTTTACCTCGCCTTAAAGATTAACGTACTCATAAAAATAAACA
The DNA here is from genome assembly GCA_031263585.1 of Prevotellaceae bacterium. Lineage (GTDB taxonomy): Bacteria > Bacteroidota > Bacteroidia > Bacteroidales > UBA932 > JAISFN01. The sequence continues at coordinate 19,683 of JAISFN010000011.1, forward strand.
ATCGCAAGATATTAAACGGTATAGCAGAGGTAATCGGGGAATCGGACAGGTTGATTGATATTACCGTAGCAATTGATAAAATTGATAAAATAGGGTTGGATGCAGTTAAGCAGGAGTTATCAGGTAAAGGGGTGTCGGAAAAAGCGATTGAGCAATTGCAGCCTATACTCACTATATCGGGTACAACAAACGAAAAACTCGATAAATTGAGAGAAGTATTAACCCCGTCTCCAACAGGTATGCAGGGAATCGACGAGTTGCATACTATTTTCGGATATATCGATGCTATGAAGATTGAACAAGAAATTGAACTTGATCTCTCGTTAGCCCGCGGTTTAAATTACTATACAGGAGCTATATTAGAGGTAAAGGCCAAAGATGTTGAAATAGGAAGCATTACCGGTGGCGGACGTTATGATGATTTGACAGGCGTATTCGGATTAAAAGATGTTTCGGGAGTAGGAATATCGTTTGGCGCCGACCGTATTTATGATGTATTGACGACCTTAAACTTATTCCCCGAAAGTACGAATAAAAGCACACAGGTTTTGTTTGCAAATTTAGGCAAAGCCGAAGAACGTTATTGCCTACCCGTAATAAGTCGGCTGAGAGAGCAAGGCATTGCTGTTGAATTATATCCCGACAAAGTAAAACTGGGAAAACAATTTGAATACGCAGACAAAAGGGCCATAGCTTTTGTGGTTATTGTCGGCGAAAATGAAATGCAAAAGGGCATGTTGACTTTAAAAAACATGAAAGACGGAACCCAGGAAGAAATGAATATAAATCAGATTATTACAAAATTCACATAAAGCCCTGATTCTTTGATATTAATGAACGCAGCATAAGGATATACCGCTTTTGCTTATTTTAGCAAAACAAGTAAACTTAAGTTGTCAAAGTAAATTATCGTCGTATTTATTAAATCATAAAAGGCTTATTGTGTAATAATTAAAATAATATTCAATCGTCAATAATCAATTTACAATACTTGGCACATCAGGAATAAATGATTTATCTTTGCAACTCATAAGGGGGAGGGAAATAATTATGGAATCGATTAAAACAATTTATAAAATAGGTTACGGTCCGTCGAGCAGCCATACTATGGGACCTAAAAAAGCTGCGGAACAATTCAGCGCCAAAAATCCGAGGGCAATATCATTCCGAGTAACGCTTTACGGAAGTCTTGCGGCAACCGGAATAGGCCACTTAACTGATGTTGCCATTATCAATGCATTGTCTCCCAAATCGACCGAAATTATTTGGGAACCCGAGGTGTTTCTGCCCTTCCATCCCAACGGGATGAAATTCGAAGCCATGGAGTTCGGCGAACTAAAAGACGAATGGATAATATACAGTATTGGCGGTGGCGATTTGAGCGACGAAACCACAAAGGTTACGCACGAATGGGTGTACGAAATGACCACTATGGACGAGATATTGACCTGGTGCCAAAAATCGGGTAAAAACTTTTGGGAATACGTGCAAGATTGCGAAGGCAAAGAAATTTGGGATTACTTAGATGAAGTATGGAAAACCATGACAGCCGCCATTGAACGGGGTATTGATGAAGAGGGTTTATTACCCGGAGGCTTGGGTTTACAACGTAAAGCCTCATCGTATTCCATCCGTGCAAAAAGTTATTCGGATTCGTCACACAGCAGGGCATTAATTTACTCGTATGCTCTGGCAACCTCGGAAGAAAATGCCGCAGGCGGCAAAATAGTTACCGCACCCACATGCGGTTCATCAGGGGTATTGCCTGCAGTTATGTATCACTTGCGTAAAAATCACGGATTCAGCGACTCAAGAATTTTAAAAGCGCTGGCAACCGCCGGATTAATCGGCGCTATTGTAAAAAAGAATGCATCGGTATCGGGCGCTGAGGTAGGATGCCAGGGCGAGGTGGGCGTAGCCTGCGCAATGGCGGCAGGTGCAGCCAATCAGTTGTCCGGAGGCACACCTGCACAAATTGAATATGCTGCCGAAATGGGGTTGGAGCATCATTTGGGTTTAACCTGCGACCCCGTATGTGGCCTAGTTCAAATACCTTGTATCGAGCGTAATGCCTTTGCCGCTGCCCGAGCGCTGGATGCCTGCTCGTTCGCCATGCTATCCGACGGAATCCACTTAGTTAATTTCGATAAAGTAGTTAAAACCATGAAACAAACCGGACACGATTTGCCGAGTTTGTACAAAGAAACTTCGAGTGGCGGTTTGGCTATATACATGAATCGGAAGCTATGAACCGCACTATTTAATTGTATGAAAAACATCTTTTTCCTTTTGTCGATTGTTGTTTACCTGCCTTTTACAGGCAATGCGCAAACATCACCGGCCAATAAGGTAAACCCGTTAACCGGCAGCCAATGGAATACCGGTGATAATACAGCTAACTACTATCCCATAGTAGGCTTATTTTTTGGGATGAATTATTGGACGGCACAAACAACAAGCGATAACGAGGATAAGATTGTTTACAACTATGCCGCCAGCAAAATCAGCGGCTTCCGGCAAACACAGCAAACATCTTCAAAATATGAAGATTACGGTGCATTTGCATTAATGCCCATGAGTGATACGCTGATTACCGATTGTAATAAACGCACAGCAAGCTTTGAGCATTATAATGAAAAAGCTTACCCATATTATTATCGCGTCCGCTTCGATAATGGCATTGTTTCCGAAATTACCCCAACCGAACGTGCAGCCATAATGCGTTTTAAATACCCCTACGGCGGAAAAAGCTATCTGCTGTTAGACGTAATTAAAGGTAAAAGCAAAGTGGAGATTATCCCCGTCGAGCGTAAAATTGTAGGATATTGCACGAACCCTAATGGAGAACTGCCTGAAAATTTTGCTAAATATTTTGTAATAAAATTACTACGTCAATTCAATGATTACGGCACATGGCATAAAAATACAATCGCCCAAGGTCAACTCACGGCCGAAGGCGATGCAGTTGGAGCATGGATAATGCTGAATTTAAATGCAAACGAAATAGTTACGGTTGAAGTTACTTCCTCGTTCATCAGTATTGAGCAGGCAGAACAAAATTTGGCAAAAGAACTCAATTATAAAACTTTTGAAACGGCAAAACAAGAGGCACAAAATCGCTGGGAGACTATCCTGAAACGAATTGCGATTGAAGGTGGTACGGATGATGAACAGCAATTGTTTTACACATGTATGTACAGGGCTTTGTTGTTTCCCCGTATTCAGCATGAATTCGACCCTTCGGGCAACCCCGTACATTATAGTTTTTACGACGGTAAATTATACAACCGCCCTATGTATAACAATAATGTATTAAATGGGGGGTATAAAGCCGTTAAAACATTGTTTGACTTATTGCTACCCGGCTTGTATCAAGATGTATACGACTCCTATTTAAATGCGATAAACGAGGGTAAAAAAAACGATACAAATTCCGTTCATTCCCAGCTTTGTGCATTAGCATTTGCCAACAGTACTAATGTTTACGAACAGGCTTACCGGCAAGCTTATATCAATAAATCACAGGGTATGCAAAAAAACATACGCAGCTTACTTACCGGTTTTACAAATAGCCCTTCATTCAAACTGAGCGAAGAATCGGCATCGTGGTGTATTTTTTCATCAATCGGCTTATACCCTGCCGATTCCGTATTTATTTTAGGCAGCCCGTTATTCGATAAAACAACAATTACTTTCCCCGACAGAAAAACATTTGTAATATCGGCCGAAGACAATAGTCCGGAAAATGTTTATGTAGAAAAGGTATTCTTCAATTCAAACAGTACCGATTATACAAAATTGCACATCCCATACAATGAAATTATCAATTCCGATGGTACTATACATTTTATTATGAGTCCTGCTGCCGATACGACTTTGACAAGAGAAGCTCCTATATAATTTATAATTATATATTAGTTACAGGTAATTTGCTTAAAATAAGAACTATATGTGATTATTTATTGTAAACTATAAACTATCGAATACCAAACCATGATCAAATTGTCATGCTGAATGAAATGAAACATCTCTTCTTCAGATCTTTCACTTTGTTCAGGATGACAATAAGGTAATAATTGGGTATAAAGTTAGAATCTTTAATCATAAGATTGTGTTTACTAATACTTTAATAGCATATCTCATTTTTTGAGGTAAAAAATATAGGTAAATATTAAAATTAGGGCAAATTCATAAATTATATCTTATATTGGATTGCATTGGGCTTTACCTTAGCAATGACACATTAAATCAAAATTTTATGTAATAAAGAGTCATAAGCAAAGCAATCCGGTATTTTTCACTTTTTACATCAATAGTTAGATTTATATTACTGTATATTTGATACTTGATTGTTTTTTCATGCATTTGCCCTGTATTAAAACTGATTCTGAAACAAGAAATGTAGTTTTTTTATATCTTTACAATTCATATTCTACAAAAAGTTAAACTACTTAACATACGATAAGTTATGACGTTTTCGCGACGAAAGTTTCTGAAAACCAGCGCAGCAACAATGGCAGGTTTAGTTATAGGTAATAATCTCTTTGCCTCGGATGATGGAGGTAGCCCGTTAGCTGCTGGTATACCTTATACTTCATTACGCCCCGAGCTTGGCGCACGTAAATTTATTTCGAAAGCCGTTGAGAATACCATTACCGAAATAAAAGCCCAGATAAAAGACCCGAAGCTTGCGTGGATGTTCGAAAACTGTTTCCCCAACACGCTGGATACGACCGTTAGCTATAAACTGATTAACGGAAAGCCGAATACGTTTGTAATTACCGGCGATATACATGCCATGTGGCTGCGCGATTCGTCGGCGCAGGTGTGGCCTTACCTTCCCTTAGTAAATAAAGATGACGAACTAAAAACAATGATTAACGGACTGATACGTCGGCAAGCCGAATGCATTTGTATTGACCCTTATGCCAATGCCTTTAACGATGGACCATCAGGAAGCGAATGGGAAAAGGATTATACCAAAATGAAACCCGAGCTGCACGAACGTAAATGGGAAATCGACTCATTATGTTATCACGTACGCCTGTCCTATCACTACTGGAAAATAACCGGCGACTCATCGGCTTTTGACGAAACCTGGCAAAATGCGGTCAAACTTGTATACCAAACATTTATCGAGCAGCAACGCAAAACCGACAAAGGCCCATACCGTTTCCAGCGCCGTACTGAACGTCAACTCGATACTTTATCCAACGATGGTTGGGGAAACCCGGTAAATCCGGTAGGCTTAATCGTGTCGTCGTTCCGCCCCTCCGACGATGCAACAACTTTTGGGTTCCTTATTCCGTCAAATCTTTTTGCTGTTGTATCGTTACGCCAGTTAGCCGAAATTCATATTTCGGTAATCGGGGATAATGCTTTTGCCTCGAAATGTACAGCTTTGGCAAACGAGATTGAGGCTGCCGTAAATAACTATGGTATTGTGCACAGGGAAGGTTACGGCAAAGTATGTGCGTTTGAAGTAGATGGCTTTGGCAATTATTGTTGTATGGACGACGCCAACGTACCCAGTTTGCTATCGTTGCCTTACTTGGGTTGCTGCAAAATGGATGACGAAATATACCAAAACACGCGCCGTTTGATATGGGGCAAAGATAATCCGTATTTCTTTTCAGGTACTGTCGGCGAAGGCATCGGCGGGCCTCACATTGGGTACGATTACATATGGCCCATGAGCATTATCATGCGTGCCATGACAAGTACCAACGACAATGAAATACGCTGGTGCGTGAAAACATTACGCGATACCGACGCCGAAACAGGCTATATGCACGAATCGTTTCACAAAAACGATGTTGCCAAATTTACACGCAAATGGTTTGCTTGGGCAAATACACTGTTCGGCGAACTGATTGTTAAACTGGTAAACGAAAATAAAGTTAATTTGTTACCAACCTGATTTGTAAACCTTAACACGTTAAAATATGAAATCATATCAATTTGATAAACGGATTGTACTGACGCTGGATGCTGGAGGAACCAATTTTGTGTTTTCGACAATTCAGGCAAATATTGAAATTGTTGAGCCAATTTACTTGGATGCCCATGCCAATAATCTGGAAAAAAGCCTTAATGCATTAGTCGAGGGTTTTACACAGGTATTAAGTATATTAAAGGAAAAACCCGTTGCAATCAGTTTTGCTTTTCCCGGACCCGCCGATTATCCCAACGGCATTATAAGCGATGATTTACCGAATTTTCCGGCTTTTAAAGGCGAGGGAGGCGTTGCCATAGGGCCTTTTTTACACGAAAAATTCGGATTGCCCGTATTTATTAATAACGACGGCGACTTATTCGCTTATGGCGAGGCATTGGCTGGTGTACTCCCCGAAGTAAACAAGAAACTCGAAAATGCCAATAGCATTAAACGTTACCGTAATCTTTTGGGGCTTACCTTAGGTACTGGATTTGGCGCAGGTATTGTTATTAAAAACCAATTGCTTACAGGTGACAATTCGTGCGGCGCCGAAATATACTCGAATCGTAACCCCAAATATCCCGGTTATATTGTGGAAGAAAGTATCAGTATACGGGGTATAAAACACTGCTATGCAAAACTATCGGGTGATACTACCGAATTTACACCTAAAGATATATATGAAATTGCCGAAGGGACTAAACCGGGAAATCAGGATGCTGCAAAATTAACCTTTGCCGAATTCGGAGATATTGCAGGAGATTCTATTGCGAATATTATCAGCATTATCGATGGCTTAATCGTTATTGGAGGGGGATTGGCCGCCGCAAGCAAATACTTGTTACCGGCCATGTTAAAGCAACTGAATGGTAAAATATTACAAATGAACGGGGAACAACTTGACCGTATTCCCCAGAAAAAAGTGTACAATTTAGACGATGAAAACGAATTCGCTATATTTGCAAAAGGATCAGCCCGTAAAATTAAAATCCCCGGCGTGGGTAAGACCATGAATTATGACCCCGAAAGACGTATTGGGATTGCAATATCCAAGCTTGGGGCTAGCAAAGCAATTATGTTAGGAGCCTATGCTTTCGCGTTACATGAAATTGACAATAGTTTTTAAAAAATAAAAGATATGGAAATATTGGATGGAAAAAAAATTTCCGGAGAAATGAAAAAAGAAATCGCCGGAGAAGTAAAACAAATGATTGCCGAAGGTAAAAAAATCCCCCATCTGGTAGCTATATTAGTAGGAAACAATGGCGCCAGCGAAACTTATGTAAACCATAAGGAAAAGGATTGTTACGAAGTAGGTTTTCAATCGAATGTTTTACGTTTTCCGGATACAATAAGCGAAGCCGAATTGTTAAACGAGATTGATAAAATAAATAAAAACAATGATATCGATGGTGTTATTGTTCAATTGCCATTGCCTGAACATATATCGGAACAAAAAGTGATTGAAGCAATCGACCCTAAAAAAGACGTTGACGGGTTTCATCCGATGAATGTGGGGCGCATGGTAATCGGGTTACCCTCGTACATATCGGCCACACCCGACGGTATTGTTGAGTTACTGAAACGCTACAATATTCAAACCGCCGGAATGAGTTGTGTAGTACTGGGCCGTAGTAATATTGTAGGTCGGCCCATAGCCAATTTATTATCGCATAAAGGCTATCCGGGCGATTGCACAGTAAGCATTTGCCACAGCCGTACAAAAAATCTGAAGGACATATGCCACGAAGCCGATATTATTATAGCGGCATTAGGCGCTCCCGAATTTGTAACGGCCGATATGGTAAAGGAAGGCGCTGTAGTTGTTGATGTTGGAATTACCAGGGTAGAAGCAGATACCAAAAGCGGCTTTAAACTGCTTGGCGATGTTAAATATGACGAGGTTGCTCCCAAATGCAGTTTTATAACGCCCGTGCCGGGCGGCGTAGGCCCAATGACACGCGTATCGTTACTGAAAAATACCATAAAGGCCGCCAAAAAAGAAATTTATAAATAATATGCCAATTAATATCACGACACACGACAAGCTTCTCCTTGACCAGCCTCGAGAGAGAGAGAACCATAAGTTCATATATTGTAGGGATTAGGAAAGATTTATACATTTAATCATTGACAAATCAACAAATTAGCAAATTTTTACACTAACACATTGTTTTTATGTTATCACTATCATACGAAGAACTGAACAATGTTATTTTGATAGGAGATAAAGTTTTAATAAAACCGCGTGCCGAACAGGAGCGTACAAAAAGCGGACTTTATTTGCCTCCGGGGGTTGAAGAAAAGGAACCGGTATTAAGCGGTTATGTGGTAAAAACAGGCCCGGGCTACCCTATTCCTGCCGTTACAGACGAAAATGAAGCATGGAAATCGAAAGGCGAAGAAATAAAATACGTTCCGTTGCAACCGCAGCAAGGCGATTTGGCTGTTTTTTTGCAAAACAGCACATGGCGGATTGAATTTAACGATGAAAAATATCTTATTGTACCCCATGGTGCAATATTAATGCTTATACGAAACGAATCTATATTTAAATAATAATTTAAAACAAAAAGTATGAAAAAATTTTTTAATTATTTAACTGTCCTATTATTCTCCTCCCTTATAGTATTGGCTTGTTCCGACAAAGACAACCCGCCGGATCCTGACCCAACGCCGGAAACAAATGAATATAAATATGTAAATGACTGGATATTGGAGAATATGTCGTTTTGGTATTTATGGAATGATAAAATACCGACCAATGCCGACAATACCAAAAAACCGGGAGATTATTTCCAATCATTATTATATAATTATGGAAATAACAGCGGAGACCGTTTTTCGTGGATACAGGAAAATTTTGTCGACTTGCTCAATTCCTTGTCGGGAGTATCGAAGGAAGCAGGGTATGATTATGAGTTACATGGCTATAATCCAAATGGAGTATTCGGTTTTGTAACGTATATAAAACCGGATTCGCCTGCTGCCGCCGCAGGATTAAAACGCGGGGATTTTTTCTGGAAAATCAACAATGTATCTATGACACAAGATAATTACAGAACATTAATCGGCCAGTTATCGGACAATCACACCTTAGGCTTGGCGACAATTGGAGGCGGCTATATAAATGATGGGAGCAGTATTTCATTAGAGGTAAAAGAATATCATGAAAGCCCTATTTTTTACGATAATGTTTATACGATTAACAACAAAAAAATAGGTTATCTGGTATATAATTTCTTCTCGCCTAATGATGGCGACGGCTCGATAAAATATGATAAAGCGCTAAATGAAGTTTTTGGTAAATTTAAAACCAATAATATTAACGATCTTATCCTTGATTTACGTTATAACGGTGGGGGTTCGGTTAGTTCTGCGATTTACCTGGCAAGTATGATTGTGAAAAACCTCAACACAAACAATATCTTAATTAAAAGGAAATACAATAGTGTAGCACAATCTGAAATAATTGCTTATTACGGTGAAGAATTTTTAATAGATAGGTTCAAAAATAAAATTGAACGTTACGATAGTAATGATAATGTGTTGGAGTCGATAAACCTCCAGAATGTAAACTTACCTAGGGTATACATTATAGCCAGCTGGCGCACCGCATCAGCCAGTGAATTGATTATTAACGGACTGAAACCGTATATGGATGTTTATCTGATAGGAGGCAAAACGGTTGGTAAAAATGTAGCATCAATATCCATATATGAAGATAATGACCCTAAAAACAAATGGGGTATGCAACCTATCGTTTCTAAAATAACCAATAGCACAGATTTTGCCGAGTTCGAAATGGGATTTCAACCTGATGTTGAGATAGATGAAAGGAGCTATTTTGGAGATATCAAACCTTTAGGTGATAAAAATGAGGCCATACTGGCTGCAGCATTGGAGTATATAACTACAGGTGCAGCGCCTGTTAAAGTACAGAAAAAATCGATAGCTACCGGCGACGCAATCCGTCTGCAAAAAGATAACCGCGGTATGTATCTCGATTCAAAATCATTACCTAAATTTGAATAGCAAACTGAATATGAATAATACAAAAAAGACAAGGTTAGCAGCCTTGTCTTTTTATTTCTCAACTATTCCGGCTTAATAGTTATACTGAGCCGTTATCAAGTTGCTATGCCGAATGTAACAAATTGAAAATCATCGAAAGCAAATATCTCATAATCAACTGTTAACGCATTGTCATCCTGAACGAAGTGAAGGAGTGGAAAAAGAAATGCTTCGTATCATTTAGCATGGCAATTTAATAGCGGTTTAATATCACAAATAGCTCCTTCACCTCGTCCAGAACCACCGGGCTTACCAGCTCGCCGAAGGCGCTAACAATAGGGTAACGGTTGGGTATCAGCATAAAAATTAGCCCTAAAGTCGTACGTTACTACCATCGGGCTAAAATAATTTAACAAAAAATAATGAAGTCTATTTCCAAATATCTTCATTACAGTTACTATTATCTTGCGTATATAACCAAAACATCCGAACCCTTTAACAATATCAATTGTCCGTTTTCTATCCTATAGCTATCGGTTTGTTGCAATGCATTTGTAACTGCATTTTCCATATTCATATGTTCAACGCACATCATCATTGTAGAGGCTACATTACCAAATTTTAACGATGAGCCTTTTACTTCAAAAGGCCCCATAACACGGTTACAACCTGCAAATCCGCATACCGTATTCTTTACTGTATCAAACAATAGTGTAGGAACCTTATCGGGATTCGGAAACAACAAATCATCAGAATTCGCAGCCTTCACCGACAATAGCTTCCACTCGACACCTACCAAAGAATCGACACTTTGCGATTTATTTGACGAAGAACAAGCTACTAAAACAATTGCAGAACCAATTATTGCAGTCCAAAAATTTTTTGCCATAGTTATATTCATTTAAATTTTAAACCTCTACGTATATCAACAAATATGCTACGTATTTGTTTGCCAAAAAATACTACTCCGAAAAATTTAGGATTTAAAAATAGCGTATAGTAACAAAGTCGTTTATCGTCTATATAAAAATTATTTAGTTATTTTGATACTTCCATGTTAAAACGGAAATATCAGCGGCAACACTAAAATCATAATAATAGCCATAATAATTTGTAAAGGCAAGCCTACCCTAATATAATCCATAAATGTATAGCGTCCAGCCGACATTACCAATGCATTGGGCGGAGTGGAAAATGGGGAAGCAAAACACATACTGGCCGCTACCGATACGGCAAACATAAAGGGCACAGGGCTGGCATTAAACGATTGTGCCGCCTGCATGGCAATGGGAGCAACCAATACGGCCGTTGCTGTGTTACTGATAAACATAGTTAACAGGGAAGTTGCCATATAAACACCGGCCAACAATGCCAATGAGCCATATTTACCCAACCCACCGACTAATCCGTCCGAAATCAGTTTTGCCGCACCGGTATTTTCCAAAGCAATCGACATGGGCATCATAGCGGCAATCAGTACAATACTTTCCCAATTAATGGTTTTATAGGCATCCTCCATATTACGCAAACAGCCTGTAAGCACCATCAACACGGCAGCCAACATAACAGCGGCAACTCCGGATATAAGGTTAAAAGCCATGCATATAACCATAAGCAGCATAATAATAGCGGCTATGGGAGCTTTTTCCTTGTTGGGAATTTTCGAGGCCTCGGCTAAGGGTTGCCCCACAACCACCCATCCCGATTCCGAATCTTCCTCGGTTAAGCGTGTAATATCGGCCCAAGCTCCTTGTAGCAGCAAGGAATCTCCACCATGCAGTTTAATTTCCGGTAAATTATTTATAATAAATTGATTTCTCTGATGCACCGATAAAATATTCACATTGTACTTTTCGCGGAAACCAATGTCCCTTACTTTTATACTGGCTAATTTCGAGTCGGGCATAAGCACAACTTCAGCAATACCGATTTCTTTTGAAAGGAAACTTTTATTATCCGGATCTTCAATCAATTCCAGATTTTCATTTCTGATAAATTCGTCAATATTTCCCCAGTCGCCCATTACAAAAAGGGTATCGCCTTCCAATAACACCGTTTCGGGGCCTGCCGTTTCCTGAATGATTTTTTGAAACAGTTTATTGGATACTTTCCTCCGTACTTCGACAATACTGATTCCGTACTTCCGGGGAATTGACAATTCTTTTAAAGCCTTATTGATAATATTACTACTAGACAGAATTTTAATATGATAAATACTTTGTGCTAATTGGTATTTTGCAGCAAGCTCCTGCAACGGACCGACCTTTTTTAGCTTTTATTTCGGAAGATTTACTATCTTTATCCGAAAGAAAAAATCTCGTAAGCGGAATAAGAACCACTAAACCGGTAACAATGCTAACTAAGCCTACCGGGGTAAAGGAGAAGAAAGACAAGCCCTTGTCGGTAACTTCAAGCAATTTTTCGTGCACAATCAGATTTGGCGGCGTACCTATCAGCGTAAGTATGCCGCCCATGCTGCTGGCAAATGCTAAAGGCATTAATAAACGCCGCGAACTCATATTCGCTTCCATCGACATGCTAACGATAATAGGCAGCATAAGCGCAACTGTACCAGTATTGCTTACAAATGCGCCGATGGCTGCCGTTACAAGTATAGTAAGAACGAACAAACGTGTTTCGCTGGTTCCGGCAAATTTAAGAATGCTGTTACCGATCATTTTAGCCAAACCTGTCTGAAATATTGCACCGCCGACAACAAACAAACCCACCATCATAATTACTACCGAGTTGGAAAAGCCCGACAAACCTTCTTCAGGTGTTATCACCCTAAATAACATTAAGGCAATAAGCGCAGAAAGCGCAACCATATCGGAACAGAATTTTCCCTGAATAAAGAAAATGCGGATAAGGCTTAAATAATAAACGTAGCAACCATAAATAAAAATTTTGTTTAATACTTCAAATTTAACAAAAAACAGGTAAAGACATTATAATTAATAAAATAAGTATAATAAAAATTTACAATCCGGTATCCAATAACTAAAAACAGCGTGCAAATAGTATACACGCTGCTGATCCATCCAAAGTTATGCAATACAATTACTCAATCCATTTGAGCCATTTTACATTATCGTTCTTTCCTGCTTCAATAATCGTTTCAATGAACTGCATAGCCCGTAATCCGTCATCAACCGTAGGAAAATCGAGCCATTCGGGTTCGGATATTTTATTATTTAGCTTAGCATCAACTGTTAAGGCAAAATTACGATAAATATTGGCAAATGCCTCGATAAATCCTTCGGGATGCCCTGCGGGAGTACGAGTATTATGCTTTGCCAAGCCACTCATATAACCGCTGCCTACCTGAATTATCTCGGTCGGTTGGCCATTACCCCAACGCACCCAAAGCGTGTTCGGTTCCATCTGTTTCCATTCAACCCCGCCTTTTTCACCATATATACGTATGGTAATTACATTTTCTTCGCCCGTAGCTACCTGGGTAGCAATAAGTACGCCGGTGGCGCCATTGTCGAACCGTAACAAGGCTGCCCCGTCATCATCAAGCAAACGCCCTGGTACAATGGTATTTACATTGGCACACAATTCGCTTATCTTAGCCCCTGTAACATATTCGGCCAAATGCCATGCATGCGTACCGATATCGCCCATAGCGCCGGCTTTGCCCGAGCGTTTGGGATCGGTGCGCCATCTGGCATTATTGCCTCCCTGCAATTCAATTCTTTCCGATAGCCAGCCTTGTACATACTCGACATACACTTTACGGATTTTACCAAAATCTCCGCGAGCAATCCGAGCTTTTGCTTCCTTAATTGCAGGGTAGCCCGAATATACATGGGTTAATGCCAAGGTTAGTCCGGTTTCTTCAACCTTTGCTTTTAGTTGCTTAGCCTCATCCAAACTGAATACCATAGGCTTATCGAGTATTACATGAAAGCCGTTGTTCAAAGCCAGCATAGCCGGTTCGAAATGCAAAAAGTTAGGCGTAACAATGGTAACAAAATCCATGCGTTCATTTTCAGGCAATTGTTTCTCTTTTTCAAACATTTCCCGATAGGAACTGTATATCCTGTTATCCGGCAAAAAGTATGAGCGTCCCGATTCCATTGATATTTCAGAATTTGCACTGAAACATCCGCATACAAGCTCAATGCGATTATCCATAAAAGCAGCGGCACGGTGTATGGCTCCGATGAAAGCGCCGTTACCGCCACCTACCATGCCCATACGTAATTTATGTTTCATAGTTCTTTTAAAATCTCTTTTTCTAGTTCATGTTCGTTAAATCCGCTATTCGAATATGTGACAATGCTTTGCTTATTAAATATAATAAATGTAGGCCAGGCATTGCATCCAAATATTTTGGCTATTTCTTCGCTGCCTTTAACCATATGATAATCAATATTATATTTTTTTACATATTCATTTATTTTGTCCAAATCATCATCTTCATTATTTATTCCTACTATCATTAAATTTGGATATTCTTTTGCTAACTTATTTATAAAAGGAACTGCTAATTTTGATGCATCACATTTGAGGTTCCAAAAGAAAAATAATGTTGGTTTTCCTTTTATAAAATTTCTATCAATAGATGCTCCTTCTTTTAAGTTTTCTACTTTAAAATCGGGTATTTTTGCTCCTTTTTCCAAAAGTTTATATTCAAACCGCTCATGTTTTTTTAAATCTGCATAATCGGAAAGATTCCACAAAACATTATTTTTCTGTTGGTCAAATATGTAATTAATATATTGATGTGTAGACGTATAACCTAACGAATTGGAAAATACTTCTTGCCGTAATATTTTATCTTTCTTATCAATAAAAAATAATGTGGTGAAAGCTACATCCGGAATAATAACATATGTATCACCTAGAATTCGCCCTTTTGATGTCATGGATATTTGCCAACAATTAAATTCGTTGATAGTTGTATCAGGCAGGATAGACATTGTATTTAAGAGGCTTGTATCATTAATTATTTTTTCAAATGCCCGAGTATATCCGGGGTATGATCCTGCAAAACCTGCAATTGGTATAAATGGTTTTTTTACAGGATAGAGCTCATATTCATTTTTGGATAAATAAAAAAATGAGGTATTTTCTTTTCCAATACTTAGAAGCTCTTTTCCATTATAAACAATTTTCGTATAATCATTTTCTACAACAAATCGTAATCCGATACAAGTATCTGTTGATACTTTTTCAAAATAAGCATTCATGGTACGGCTTGAACCATAATTATCACTAAATATTTCATCATACTCAATGATATCATGCTTGTTATATGTGTCAATCGTACTTTTTAAAATAGATGATACTGTATCCTCTTTATTACAAGATACTAACAGTAAACAAAATACTATGATAATAAGAAATTTATTTATATTCATTTTCTACATTGTATTTGAAATTTTGTTTATGCCATTTCCCATTGTTCGCGGATTAATTTTACGGCGGCAGGAATGGTTACCGCTTTGTCGCCTTTCGAGCCGCATTCGAAACTGATGTATCCCGGATAGTTTAAGGCTTTTAACCCTTTGAATCCGTCGATGTAATTATCGGCATCGCCGTCTTCCCCCGGCATACTGCGACGTTTACGGCTGGCAATGTGTACATGTTTCAAATAATCGCCACCCGAAATAAAAGCTCCATGGTCGCTGGTTTCTTCGAAAGTCATGTGCCAGAAATCACCCATACAGGCTATTCCGGGGCTATTAACATCGCGGCAAATTGATGCGGCATCGGCAAGCTGACGCAGATAAAATGCCTCTCTCCTATTTAAAGGTTCAAGTATCAGGCTGGTATTGTGCTGATAGGCAAACTCGCCCAGCATCCGTAAATCGTCCGCCAAACGCTCGCGGGTTTCCAGTGTATGGGGGAACGATTTTTGGTAGTTAAATGCAGGCGCCAGTATCATGCCAACCGAACCCAACTCGCCGGCGGCTGCCAATATCTCCTTCGATGTGCGGATACATTCTTCTTTAACGGCAGGATCGTCGGCCAGCAACCAGCCGCCGAAACCGGCGCATATTGCACTGATTTTTATGTTCCGGTTGCGCAGCGCCTGCTGAAATTCGTTTATCCGGTTCGTCAGGTTTGCTCCCCCTGGCTCAAGTCCGGTAACTCCAAGTTTTTCCATATAATCGAGCTTGGCATTCAATTCTTTTTGCGGAGCTGTACTCTCTTGAAACGAAATGTTTAGAACGGCTTTATTGTTATTACTCATTTTAGTTATTTTTGGCTTTGATGTACACATGTTTGATATACCGCCTATACCCGCCAATGCTGTACCCACGGCTAATGTTTTTATAAAATCGCGACGATTTGTTTTCATCTTTTTAAAAATTAATGGTTTACATCGCTACCTCCCTTACTCCATGCGATATTAATCACATGGGAATTGTAGTAAAACCGCGCGAAAGGATTCGCTCGGTAATGGAAAATATATTTTGTCATCCTGAATGAAAAGAAAGATCCCTTTCTTGCTGAACTACAAGATGCCTCACTATCGTTCAGCATAAGCGTATTTTCTCATCAATTACCAATGCCTGCTTTACCATTTATTATAGTGTATTCTTTCCGCTTTAAATTTATCTTTCGACTTGTCTTCCCCGGTAGGGTAGCCAATCGGAATTACATTAAGCGGAATAATATTGTCCGGTAATTGCAGGTGTTGCTTTACAAATTCGATACGGCTTGGATCGGGATGTACAGCCGTCCACACGGCTCCAAGCCCCATAGCCTCAGCGGCCAGCAATATATTAGCCGATACCAGGGAACAGTCAAATTCCCAGAACGCCATATCGCCTGCTTTAATAGCCGAATCGCCGCAAACAATAATAGCCGCCGATGCTTTTGTCAACATTTTGGCATAGGGCAATTTTGTACTTAACGAGTCAAGGTCGGCACGATTATCAATCACCACAAAGTGCCAGGGCTGCAAATTAACAGCCGACGGAGCCGCCATACCTGCCTTTAGCAAAGTTTCCAAATCTTCTTTGGGAATAGTTTTTCCCTCCACAAAATTACGGACGCTTTTACGCGAATGGATATTTGATAAAACAATGTCCCGCTTATTTACTTCGGGTTGTTTTTGCTGTCCCGATTGATTGCAAGCTATAAACACAAAGGCTGATACCAATGTTAAAATGATAATTTTTTTCATAATTAATTGTTTTATAATGTTTATAATACAGTTAAAAGTCGGTAGGAGCTTACGTGGTAAACGCTTATTTAATATCTCGCAAATATTCTATTGCTTTATTTAAAACAACATCTTTATCCTGAATATACTCTTCAATTGTTTGCCTTACTTCAATATCCGGCTTTATCCCTTCATTTACAAATCTTTTTGCACTATACGGATAACAAATCCGGCGCGTACAAATACGGGCATAACTCCTATCGGAAAGAGAAATTACTAAAGGCGAACCCGTTGAACCGCCTGTTTCTTCCCCTATAATAACCGGACGATTAGGAGTTTCATAAATATTAACCAAAAAGTCTTCGGCTGTTGAAAATGTATAGCAGCTTACTAAAATTACCACATAACAAATTTATATTCTCCACTGTTTTGCCGAATACATTGTTCAACTTACAATAATAAACAAATATAAATAAAGTCTTTTAAAGACAAACAAAAATATATTTTTTAAGCAGTAAATTTATTGCAAGTAAACATCTTATAATAAAACTATAATATGTTATTCTTTTTCTTTTCCGGGAATAGGAACTATGTATTTACTCATGTCCATTGGCCCTAAAACGGGATTCTCCGGCAACATGTTCATATTAGTTCCTTTTATTTGTTCCCAGCTTACAGTTTGTCCGGTATAGGCCGATTCGCGCCCCATAACAGCAATTAATGATGAGTTTGCGGTATCGGCAGCCTCGTTTACAGGCTTATTACTGCGGATAGCGGTAATAAGGTCCACAAATTGCAGTACATAAGGGTTGGTTTGTTTAAAATTCTGCTTTTCCTGATCGTAATCCCATTTCCAGATAACATTACCAGCCAAATCTTTAATCTGGCTTCCGCCGACGCTTGTCCACGACCCGTGTATGCCTTGTACTACTTCGGATACATTATCGGTACAGCCGTCAATCTGGCGGCACATGCTGTGCATATGTATACCGTTTTCGTAAACAAAATCAACGCTGAACATATCGTACTGGTCGCCTGTCAATCTCCGTTGACGGGCGCCGAACCCGGTAGCGCTAACGGGGTTTAATCCGGCAAACCAGTTAAACACGTCAATATTATGCACATGCTGCTCAACAATATGGTCGCCCGATAGCCATGTCCAGTTAACCCAGTCGCGAATCATCCACTCCATATCGCTCCAACCGGCCTCGCGGTTACGATACCACAACATCGACTGGTTCCAGTAAACCTCGCCGCCCACAATTTCGCCAATAGCGCCGTCGGCAATTTGTTTAAAGGCTTCGACATACGAGCGCTGGTGGCGCCGTTGCGTGCCGGTTACAATGCTTAAGCCCTGACTCTCGGCCATTTTTGCCGTTGCCAGTATTTTTAACGATCCGGCTACATCGGCCGATACCGGTTTCTCCATAAATACATGTTTACCCGCCTTAACAGCCGTTTCGAAATGCAAGGGGCGGAAAATAGGCGGTGTAACTAATAAAACCAAATCCACTCCCGAATCAATTACTTTTTGATAGGCATCAAATCCTACAAAACATTTATCGGCAGCAATTTCCTGTCCGGTTTCTTTTTTTATCCTTTCCCGCGATCCGTCTACCCTGTCTTTAAAAACATCGCCCAGGGCTACTATTTCAATTCCATTGGCCGCTTGTGTCAGGCTAATAATGTCGCCCGTACCTTGCCCGCCACAGCCAACCAGCCCTACCTTAACGGCTTTTCCGTCAATAGCCATATCAGTAAGCGTGGGGATACGCCATTTTTTCAAACGTTTGATAGCTTGTTTTTTCGCGGCCTTTCCACCACTGCACGAAGTTAATAATGTCGATCCGGCGCCCATAGTAACGGCAGCGCCTGCAACAGCTGCACTTGTAAGAAACTGCCTTCTGTTTAAAGTGTTTTTTCTACTCATAATTCTTCAAAAGTTAAGATATTTAAGAAATTGTTCGTTTTACATTCCATCGTATTAACGATCAGTTAACACACTGCCTGGTTCGCAAACTACACGAAAACCTACTCTTGTACAGTCGGATAGCCACCAAATGCTTTTCGGCGATTGCGGGTCGGTTTTCATCCAGTCAACAGAGCGGGTATAGTCCCTAGCCGCACTCCGTATGTATTTGGCATCGCTGTTATACGCTCCTCCCCTAACTACATGTTCCTCACCTCTCGACGGCCCATTAGGATCGGTAACCGCCTGTGGCGTTTGGGCATAAGCATCGGCTGCATACCAGTCGGAACAATACTCCATTACATTGCCTAAGGTATTTTTTAATCCGAACGGATTGGCCAGTACACAATCCGGAGCTTGCGTACGCTCGTCGGAGTTTTTGGTATAAATAACAAAACTGTTGATAATGGTAGTATCCGCACCGAATATTTTGTTCCAAAATCTGTCTTCGGTAAATTGCTTGGGTTTTCCCTCGAAAAAATAAGGGGTTTGCGTATTGGCGCGGGTGGCATACTCCCATTCGGCCTCGGTAGGCAGGCGGTATGTTTTCCCTGTTTTTTCCGATAACCATTTGCAGTATATCCCGGCGGCATAGTGCGACATGGTAATTGCCGGACTTTTTCCGTATCCCCAACCCTGATCGGGCTGACCGTAAGGGGGAGTGGGTCCGCTTATGGCATCCACATCCAATGCTTTGGCATTACGTTCCATAATTTCCTGCGGATTGATACGCCCCTCCGATCGTGTTTGCCCGAAGAAAGCGAGATACTCGCTCCAGCTAACCTCCGCCTCGCCTATAAAAAACGGGCTGATCGTAACATCGCGTACAGGGCCTTCATCATCGTTTCTGTACGATTCATTTTCAGGGCTTCCCATTTTAAATGTGCCTCCGGATAGGGCAATCATATTGAATGATACCGCCGTGTTGGGAATATATTCGGTAAAATTTTCAAACTTATCCACCTTTACAGCTTCTTCATACATTGTTTCGGGCTCGGTATTCGCAGTCATCCCCAAGTCCATATTACGTTCATGCTTATAATCCGGATTATAGTGCCCTACATCCAAGTGGCAGCTAATGCATTGCAAATTCAACTTTTCGGCATTTTCCTCATAGTACAGGTGAGCCAGTGCGCCATCGCTCGATAATGTTTTTGGAAAAAGGTTCGGATGGCAGGTAATACACGATTCGTTATAAACTATTTTAACGGCATACTCCAGTTTACGGCGTTTTTCCCAGTTAAAATCAGCGCTATCTTTAGTATAGTAGCTCCATAAATCACGTAATCCTGTTGTCCCTTTGGCCCAAAGATATTTAAAACTACCTGGCGGCGGGAGATGGCAATCGACACAGTGTATGTGCATTCCACTGCGGTTATTGTAATGCGACGATTGTTTCCAGCTTTCGTCGGCACACGGGTGCACATGACATGACATACAATACTCATCCGTCGATGTGTGTTGCACTACTTTATACCCGCTGAAAATTAAAAAGAAACCAATAAAAATTCCGAAAAACAACAATAGCCAAAGATGACTGGCAAAGAATCTGCGAATTATGCCTTTCATTAATAATGAAAAATTTAAGGTTTGAGATTATTGTATAATACATCGCAAGTTAATCTATTTTCATTAAAAAGTAGCGTATAATAAGGTTTATTTCATAACAAATATGCCTTAAAACAGTTTTTATACCAAAATGAAATATTAATTAGTCCAATTATAGTCTAAAAAAGTATAATTGTATGCAGAGATAGATTTAACTATGGGGTTATCATCTCGGTTGTTTTGCTAATAAATTCGCTTACTTGTTCGAGCGAAAGGAAGGTTTTATTGGTAAATGCCTGTTTGAACTTAGCCCACATTTTTCAGCCGGGTTAAGTTCCGAACTGTAGGGTGGAGGGAATAATAAAGAGATGTTGGGAGGAATTGTAAGTTTTTTCATTTTGCGAAATGCCGCGTTATCTAGTATGGGAATGCTGAATTCATCAGGAAAATCTTTTGGCATTTCGTTAAGAAACAGTTGAAAGTTATTACCATTGCATTGTGGCATTTCCAACAGAAACGAATGGCCGGTAATAGGAGAAAATGCACTAAAAAAATAAGTCGATTGGAAGACCTGATGGCTGGTGCAAACCGGATTGGCTCCTATGGCTGCCAACATCCGTCTTTCCTTTGTAAATAACCCAAACTAGCTTTCACCTTCAAACCAAAAATTTATCTGTTAATAGCCGCACGCTTGGTTTTCGATGATTTCTTTACAGTATTGATTGATGTTTTTTTTAACTCTTACCGCATTTTTATCTTTCTTCACGTGGCTTTTTCATGCTAATTTTGACTTTGAACCAAGGTTCCGTGTATAAATATTTCAAAATTATGTTGTACAACATTTCTTGGCCAAACTCCTGCGATATTTAATGTTTCAACTCCACATAGCCTTTTAATCTTTTAATTCGTTTGCCGGATCATTCATTTTCGCTTCTACTGCCGCGTGTCCTTTGGCTGTCAATAAACCGATTTAAAACAAACCCGTCCATGATGCAGTATGGATTTATTCCTCCAATTTTTATAATATTAGGACATCCTAATAAGTCGTTTTATGTCATATCCGAAAATAACTCATCATAAAAGAAAGCTTGGAGGAATTGAAAAAGCATCAAAAACTCAGTGTACCTTTAATATCTCATTCGTATTCGTGCCCTTATAGAGATCAAAAAAAGCGGGATATTATGGTATTTCAAAAGGGGAATTAGTTGCGGTCATCGGAGTTAATCATAATAGCGTTCAAAGCTGGCGCAAGCAGTACGAAGAAGGATTATTTATTTATGTACTTTATTATTACAATTCGGGATATGAAACAGCTTCTTTATTCGAAATAAACTTTTTGATATTTTAGCTCTATTTTTATTCCGGATAGATACTAAAAACCAAAAAAATACTACATTTGTAACACTTTCTAATAATCGTCAAAAAAACTATTGTTAATATTTTTCCCGTTTGAACCGGTATGACGATTCTGAAATTTCCGGGAAATAACAAAAAGTATATGCGACGGATAAAATTCCTCGAAATTAAATCGGAACTGGGAGCCCGTAAACTGGGGGCAAGCCTTGGTATCGGAGCTGTACGTATTGCTGCTTTAAATGCTAAAAGTACAATTTTTCAACGTCCTGATTTTGAAAGGATAAAACCGAAAACTATTTATTATTTCAGGGTAAATCAGGTTGCCCCTATGCGCACTACATCGACGGATTGCAGATATTATACAACCGTATGGCCGACAGTGTTTGCCGTGCGGTTAACGAGGACTTTTTCCCGTTGATATTATCGGGCGACCATGCTACTGCCGGAGCCACTATTACCGGCCTGAAAATGGCAAACCGCGAACAGCGTTTGGGCGTTATATGGATTGATGCACATGCCGATATCCATTCGCCATACACATCCGACTCAGGAAATATGCACGGCATGCCTTTAAATATCGTTTTGGGCGAAGATAATGTCGAATGTAAAAAAACGATGTTGATGAAGAGTCCAAAACAAAGTGGGAAGCTATAAAAATGACCGGGGGCTTTTCGCCTAAAATACAACCACAGGATGTTGTATATATAGCCCTACGATCGTATGAAAAAGCAGAGGAATAGCTAATCAATCGGTTGGAAATTAAAGTGATAACCGTTGAAGAGCTGCGTGAACAAGGCGTGAACAAAACAGTTAATATTGTGCTGGATTATTTAAAAAACTGCGACTCGATTTATGTTTCATTCGATATCGACAGTCTCGATGATTCAATTGTAAAAGGAACAGGAACGCCCGAACCCCACGGGTTAAGCGAAGGCGAAGCCATGGTTTTAATTACAGGTCTGGTATCTGATGAAAAAGTTAATTGCTTGGAACTTACAGAAGTTAATCCTATTTTGGATGAGAAGAATAAAACGGCTGAGATAGCTTTTCGCATTGTAAATGAGAGTGTAAAATGTATCGAAAATAACTAAGTGAATTTGATAATTAAGTAGTCGAAATAAGTTATTGTCGTATTCATAAAATTATAAAGCACTTATTGTATAAATAATTAAAAAAATACTCAATCTACAATACTTAATATAAAACTGTCACTATATTGTCATCCTGAACGAGGTGAAGGGTATAGAATAGACATACTTCGCTTCACTTAGTACGACAACTTGATAGCGACTTAGTACAGGGAATAATCTGATTTATACGAACAATTAGAAGTTGTCTGAAATTTTGACTTACGAATATTACTACGTCATATGTTAACTTACATATTTTAAATAATTTACCTGTTAGTTTAAAATAACGCAGTACATACAATGAGTCAGGAAAGTAAAGCGTTAGGAACAATTGTTTGGAGTATATTGAGCAATTTCTGTTTAGCTATGGTAAAAGCTATTGTCGGCATTATAGGAAACTCGTTTGCACTGATAGCCGATGCCATTGAATCGACAGCCGATATATTTTCATCGATAATTGTATGGGCAGGATTGAAAATATCCTTGAAACCTGCCGACAAATCGCACCCTTACGGACATGGAAAGATTGAGCCGCTGGCAACGTTCATCGTTGTGGCCTTTTTAATTACTGCCGCCGTAGTAATTGCCATCCATGCAATAAAGAATATATCCACACCTCATAAAATGCCGGCTCCGTATACATTAATCGTACTGACAGGGGTAGTTATTGTAAAGGAACTGGCATACGTATTCATCAACAAGCGCAGTAAGCAAATAAAAAGCTCATCACTAAAGGCCGATGCCTGGCACCACCGTAGCGACGCCCTCACCTCGCTGGCTGCATTCATCGGTATCGCGATAGCGTTGATTATGGGTAAAGGTTACGAAAACGCCGACGACTGGGCAGCACTGTTTGCCGTAATAATAATATTATATAACAGTTACCTAATATTTCGTCCCGCACTGGGAGAGTTACTCGATGAACAGCAATATGACGGTTTGATTGATAAAATCCGTGTTATATCCACACAGGTTGAAGGTGTAAAAGAGATTGAGAAATGCTATGTACGTAAATTCGGTATGAAATTTTATATCGACATACATGTTTGGGTTGACGGAAATATGAGCGTATGCGAGGGGCACAATATTGCACATCGCTTATCGGACTACATTAAAATGAACTTTGAGGAGATTTCGGGTATTAATTCACACATTGAACCTTGTGGTAAATGTAACAACGATTTTGAAAAATAGCAGTAACAAACTATCAATTAGATTATTTACTATATCTGGAGTTGATATTTTCAAAAATCCGATTCATGTATCGGATTCATTTGTAGTGTAAATTATTAATTTTAAATCATTTATATTATGCCTTTTTTATCCGAATTTAAAAAATTTGCCATACGTGGCAATGTTATAGATTTAGCTGTGGGTGTTGTAATTGGCGGCGCTTTTGGTAAAATTGTATCCTCATTGGTATCCGACGTTTTTATACCCATCATCGGATTGCTGATTGGAGGGGTTAATTTCCAAAAATGGGCAATAACTCTTAAACATGCCACAATTGATGCTGCCGGAAAAGAAGTGCCTGCCGTAACTTTGGGTATAGGTAATTTTATCCAAACAACTTTCGATTTTATTATTATTGCCTTTGCTATATTTTTGTTTGTAAAAGCCGTAAATAAATTAAGTCAAAAAAAAGACGAAACCCTTACCATACCCCCCACTCCTACAAAAGAAGAACAATTACTAACCGAAATCAGAGATATTCTAAAAAATCAAAAATAACTATTCAACAGGCTGTTATAATTTAGGATAAACACATGAAATTATATTTTACACTGGATTGTTTCGGGTTTTATGAGCTTGTCGACTAGTCCAGTATTTTCATTTTTACATTGCTAATTAAATTTATAGTACTGTATATAAATAATTTAATACTTGATTATTTTTCATGCATTTTCTCCGCATGCACTTTATTAAAAAATAATTTTACGGAGCATGCAGCGAAACAAGTCGAAAGTGCATCTTATTAATAAGAGGGTTCTATAAAAAAATCCATAAGTATTTATATTTTAACAGCTTAAAAAGAGTGAAAAAAAGAAGGCGATGATTTGCGAATCGGCTAAAAAAAGATTAAATTTGAAGATTGATCGGAAAACGGACAAACAGAGCCGTTCAACGGCAAAGCTTTATTTTTAAAAAGCAAAAAGCATGAAAACAAGATATTACATATTAGCGTTTATTTTGTGCTTGCGCTCTGCGGCAAACCTGCAGGCCCAGCTCACGAATAACGAACTCAGCTACATCCGCAGCCGGACAATAAGCAGCGCCGACAGCAGCCAATACCTCGACCGGATAGACTATTTCGACGGGCTGGGGCGTCCTGTCCAAAGCGTGCGGAAAGCGTTCAGCCCTGCGGGTAAGGACCTGGTCAATCTCCTGGAATACGATATGGCAGGCCGCGAAGTGCAAAACTGGCTGTCGGCAGAATCAAGCCTGGCAACAGGAGCTTCCCTTGCCCCGGACGTTTTTAAGGCAAAGGCGCAAACAGCATACGGGGATGCCAAGCCCTACGGATATACCCTTTACGAGCCTTCACCGCTGAACAGACCCCTCGCGCAATTCGGGCCGGGAGCCGACTGGCACAACAACGGCAAGGCCGTAAAAACAGCATACGGCACAAACACATCGACCGCCGAGCTTAGCTGCGCCTATTATACTGTCGGCAACAATACCCTTGTAAAATCGGGGGATTATGCCCCAAACCAGCTGTTTGTAACGAAAACTACCGATGAAGACGGCGCCGCCGCCTACGAGTTTAAAAACAAACAGGAGCAGCTGCTGCTGAGCCGCAGGATAAACGGCGCCGCAATGCACGATACCTACTATGTGTACGACGACTACGGGAACCTCGCCTATGCGCTCACGCCCGAGGCGGCAAGCCTGCTTGCGGAAAACGGCGCATGGGCCGACGGGAACACTGTCATGGCAAACCTGGCATACCTCTACAAGTACGACCACCGCAACCGCTGTATTGCCAAAAAACTGCCCGGAGCCGATTGGACGTATTATATATACGACAAGGCCGACCGCCTGATTTTTTCCCAGGACGGCGAACGGCGAGCCAAAGGGGAATGGCTGTTCAGCATACCCGACGCCCTGGGCAGGCCGACGGTTACGGG
>JAISFN010000086.1 GCA_031263585.1 Prevotellaceae bacterium
TCGGGCAATTGCGGGTCGTATGGCTTTTCTTCCTCTAAGCTTTGGCCGTTTAGCGCGTAGGTTTGCAACAGCAATACCGCGATTATTACATGTATGGTTTTCATACTGTTTGTATTTATGTTTTGGTAAAAATAAAAGAACTGTCTCAGGGTTTGAACTCTCTCCTGGGTAAAAAAACGAACCCCCTTATTAATAAGATGCATTTTCGACTTGTTTCGCTGCATGCTCTGTAAAATTTTTTTTGATAAAGCGCGCACGGAGAAAATGTATGAAAAATAATCGATGGCGGCGTAAAAACTATATCAATGTAATTATTTTACAATCATTGAATTAATTTGTATTTTGTAAATGAAAATAAAAATTACGCTCCATTACCCCGATTGCCAAAATACAAAGCTAAAAAGATAGAAAGAAATGCTAAGAAACCGCCATGGACTCAAAATTATTTATGCAAGAAATGCGGTCGGCAATTTATTGGCGGCTATGCATTGCGGTACAAAGGCTATCATTCTTCCCCGGCGCAAAAGATAGTATTACCGCCTGTCTGCGGCATAGGCATCAAGGGATACCGCTGAAATTGAGAAAATCAGCATCAAAAAACTTTGCCGGTATTGTTACGCCCCCGGCATATGATCCAGCCCAAGCAACCGTATTATGATTGTTTGGAAGCAAATGAGTTTTGGACTTATGCGGGGAAGAAGAGCCACAAGCTTCGGCTCATCTATGCCTGCCGCAGGGACAGCGGCGGAATCGCGGCATTTGTCTGGGGAAAACGGAGATGAAAATAGCCGACGACTTGAAGAAAAAAATTGTCTGATTTAGGGGTAAACTACGGGCATATTGCCCGTGATGATTAGGATAGCTTTGCGGCCGCATTCAAAGGCAAAAATCATCGTACAGGAAAGAAATATGCCGTTAGGTATCGGGGGGAATAATTGCCGGCTGAGGCATAGCATCAGGCGGCCTTCTGTAAAACTTGCCGCTTATCCAAAATAATACGCGGGCGTTTAAACGTATTTTAAAAGCATTTTAAAAGCGCTTTAAAAGTATTTAATCCCGCTTTCTTTTACATCAATTTCGGCTTTGTCTTTTAGCATACTTTGGAGAACAGCTCCAAATATTTAAATATATAAACTAATCTACCAATTTTTTATATTTAATACGGTGCGGAACAGTATCGCCCAAACGTTTCTTTTTATTTTCCTCGTACTCGCTATAGCTACCTTCGAAAAAGTATACGTTCGAATCGCCCTCAAAAGCAAGGATATGGGTGGCAATACGATCTAAAAACCAACGGTCGTGCGAAATAATAACTGCGCATCCTGCAAAATCTTCCAAACCTTCTTCCAAAGCCCGTAACGTATTCACATCAATATCGTTAGTCGGCTCGTCAAGTAACAGCACGTTGCCTTCGTCCTTTAATGTGAGCGCCAGATGCAAACGGTTACGTTCACCACCCGACAATACCCCGCATTTCTTCTCCTGGTCGGCGCCGCTAAAATTAAAACGCGATACATAGGCCCGCGCATTAATATCGCGGTTACCTAAGCGAATTATCTCGCTGTTGTCGGCAATTGTTTGAAAAACGGTTTTTTCGGGGTCAATTTGCTTGTGCTGCTGGTCGACATACGATATTTTAACCGTTTCGCCAACCGTAAACGTTCCTTCATCGGGTTGCTCCAATCCCATTATCAGCCGAAACAAGCTTGTCTTACCCGCGCCATTAGGACCGATAATCCCCACAATACCCGCGGGCGGCAGAGTAAAGTTCAGATTCTCGAACAGAATTCGGTCGCCGTATGATTTTTTCACGTTTTTGGCCTCGATAACCACATTGCCCAAACGAGGGCCGTTGGGAATAAATATCTCAAGCCGTTCTTCCTTCTGCTTAACATCTTCGTTCATCATCTTTTCGTAAGCCGAAAGACGGGCTTTCGATTTGGCACGCCGCGCTTTGGGAGCCATACGCACCCATTCCAATTCTCGCTCCAGAGTTTTACTGCGACGGCTCCCCTGCTTTTCTTCCATTTCGAGACGCTTGGTTTTCTGTTCGAGCCACGATGAGTAATTACCTTTCCACGGAATGCCCTCTCCACGGTCGAGTTCAAGTATCCATTCTGCCACATTATCAAGGAAATAACGGTCGTGAGTTACGGCAATAACAGCGCCTTTATAATGTTGCAAATGCATCTCCAGCCAGTCGATCGATTCGGCATCCAAGTGGTTAGTCGGCTCATCAAGCAACAAAACATCGGGTTCTTTCAACAATAAACGGCATAAGGCTACCCGACGCCGTTCACCTCCCGATAGCACCTTTATCAGCTGGTTTTCGGCGGGACAACGCAAAGCATCCATAGCCCGTTCTAATTTATTGTCGATTTCCCAGCCACTACAAGCATCAATTTTTTCGGTCAGTTCGCCCTGTCTTTCAATCAGTTTATTCATTTCCTCGTCTTCAAGCGGATCCATAAAACGGATGTTCACCTCTTCATATTCTTTCAATAGGTCGACAACCTCCTGCATGCCTTCCTGCACAACTTCTTTTACCGTCTTATTTTCATCAAAATATGGTTCCTGTTCCAAATAACCTACTGTATATCCATGCGAAAAAACAACTTCGCCTTGAATAGCCGTATCGATACCGGCAATAATTTTCAGCAAGCTTGATTTACCCGAGCCATTTAACCCGATAATTCCGATTTTAGCGCCATAAAAAAATGACAGGTAAATATCTTTTAACACCTGTTTTTGAGGCGGGTAAATTTTGTTTACACCCACCATTGAAAAAATTATTTTTTCGTCACTCATATCCTATTATTAGTTTTACAACCAAATATTTACATTAATTTTAGCAAAAACCTGTTCTTCCAGTTTATCAATATCCGCTTTATAAATATAGTTGACAATGTTAAAATATATACGGTGATACCCGTATCCGCCTTGTTTCATTTCCTCGATAGCAGCTTCCTTGCTCCATCCCTGGAATATAATGCGATACATGGCAAAAACTGCACCGGTCCTGTCCGAACCATGTTTGCAATGTACCAATATATCGCCTTTGCGGTTTTTAATAATGCGTAATGCCTCAATAATATCGTGGTTATTAATGTCGTGCGCATTCATGTTAACTCTGTGCAAAATCAGCTTAGTCCCGTCGGCCTCTTTCGCATCGTTGTACCAAAAACGCAAGTTAAGCGCTTCTTTTATACCGAATTTTTCCAATTCCTTAAACTCCTCGTTATTGGGCTGTTCTGCGCGATAGATACCTTCATCAACCTTATATATATTGTTCAATTTTAAGCCTTTTACTGGTTGCGCCCATTTTACTGGCCGGAAAGCATCCTGCGCATTACTCTGTTTGTTGGCAAATATAAGCGAAGCAAGAAACAGAATAAATAGGAATTTAAGTTTCATTATCAATTAATTGTATTTCTTAGTAAGGAAGCAAAAATAGGTTTATTTTTCCAGATGTAAAAATAGTATATTTTAGGGCAACCGCAGGTAATTCATAGTAAACTATAATCTCATACAGTTGCCATGGTATGTTTTGGTAAAAATAGTTTACTATTCTTCTAATTTGATAATTTGTAAATGAGTGAATTTGAAAGTATTTCTCACATTCTCTGATTTTCTCACTGACTAATTTATTTATCGCAATGCGCTGTACACATATTGCTTTACATTTTACAACTAAGCATCAATCTATTGTCAAATAAAAAACTACAAATTTTTCAACCTGTAGTTTTTTGCCAAACCATGAACAAACGAGTTATTTACCAATATTGATCGGTATATACTTCGATGCGGTATTTAAGGCTTCTTTTATCATCGCCTCAGTAAATGTTCCTTGTATCGATACCAGTATGGTTTCGCCGCCATTGTCGCCAAGGCCCAGTATTTCGGTAACCTGGTCGCCCACTTTATGGGTAACAATTTTTATTGACAAATTATCATCTTTTGCCGATATTAAATCGGTGTATTTACTGTTTTTAATCAGCTTGCCCGCTTCGTCGAGCAATTCTTTACGGCGTTTCTCGCTTTGCCCGTTTATTTGCAAAATACCGATGTTGGTAACATTCTTCAAATATGCGGTGGCTTTATCTTTCGCTTCGCCCTTTATCGACGATATATAACTTTCGGCAATAGGTTTTAACAAAAGTCCCGGAATTAACGATACTTCGTACCCCTCCTTATCTGCATACTTTTGAAAAATAGCATCGGACGGCAGTTGGGCAATGCTGAATAAAGGGAATGTAACAATTATTAAAACAATAAGTAGTGTTCTTTTCATAATTCTGTTTATTAATTACTTGCATCTTATTTTGATTATTTTTTATATAATTCCAATGGCATTTCATCTTCGGGATAGTTTAACCCCAAATATTTCAGATACTCAGCTAAAGCTTGCAACCCTACTCTCTCGCGACGTATATCTACTTTTGCAGGGTCTTCAATAGGTATAATATATAACTTACCATTAACTTCTGCCGTTTGACTGCCAAATACCTGTTTTTCTTTCTTATACATTTGTATTCGATCATACATCAATGCCATATCGGTCATCTTCGATTCCCCGTTTACTGCTGATTCTTTTAACAAAGGAAAATATTTTTCCAGAGTTTCCAATGGGGAGTGTTGTATCACTAAAAATAAAGCGCTATTCGCAAGCTGTCCCACCTCGCTTACTCCCAGCCATCCGTGTTCATCAATAATTTGGCAAACCTGTTCTCTGTTTTTCTTATCCTCCTGAATCATTAGGGATATAAAATACTGGTATTGGTATGAGTCTTTATCATAAGCTTTGGTAATACAACCATCAGGTACTATAAAGGCACGCAGCATTTGGTCTCTCATCCAAATTTTTTCCAGTTCCTTTGTTAATGGGTTTTCATGCCCTTGCCCTCCCGGTTTATTCAACTCAACATCATATTTAAGCCTCAAGACCAGCTCTTTTATATTACCTTCGTTATCCTCATAAATATCCATATCGTATTTTTCCGACTGGGTCATTTGAGATAGTTTAATAAGATCAATCGTTTTACCTTCATTATCCTTTATGGTTACCGATGAAAATTCAAATCGTAAATCTTCATTTTCTTGCTTCTCTTTTAATTTAAGTCCCTGAGGCTCATATCTTATTTGTGCCAAAACTACTTGAGTAGAAACAAGAAACAAAATAATAGTTATATAATTCTTCATACTTAAAAATTTAAGAAAGATTAAAAGAATTAGGAGATTAACCTCTCCTATCTTTTTATGTTAAGAAATTGATGATAATTCATGATATAGTTGCCTTTGTCATGTTGAATGCTAGTGAATCATCTTTTATTCCATCAAATAAAGAAATCATTCGCTTTGCTCAGAACAGAGCTTGTGAGCTTGCCGTAGGCAATGACAAAATTTTTTAAGAACTTATTTTATTGTTTCCCTTATCATTTTATTAACCATTTCCTCATCAAAAGGTCCTTCAATGTAAATAAGGGTAACTTCCTTTTCCCCTGCATTTCTGCGGTATACAATCAGTTCGTGTATTTTTGATTTTTCTTTACGTCCCAATACATTTATTTTTTCCTTTCCGCTCTGTATCTGCACAAGTTCGGTATATCTGGGTTTATCTTTTGCAAAGGCGGCTTCGGTTTCGTTTACAAGTGATTCCAGCATCTTTTGATTTTCCCCGTCTTCGTTACTTATGCTTAAAAGCCGGATGCCTTTGATGTCGGATATCCTGAAACCCTTGGTGTTAATCTTGTTTCCGTTAACATTTACATCGCCGTCATCGCTTACCAGCATTTGGAATAAATCGCCGGAAATAATCACGGAAGTAAACCCTTCCTTATCGGCATATTTTTCAAAGATAGCTTTGGATGCCGATTGCGACATTGCCCAACAAGGTAACAAAATTACCGCTATAATTATGATTAATTGTTTTGTTTTCATTGTACCTGATGTTTAATTTATTATTACTTTTTTAGTTCGGTTTATATATACTAATATTACATTATCCGGTTACTGCTGACTGTTAAAGCCTAATAATTGTTCTACTTTTGTCAGTTGTTCGTTTGTTTTTTTTAGTGGCGCCAACGATTGTTCAACGGTATTAATGGGTTTTGTAATCAAATCACTTGCTTTGTTAAAACTAACCAACAATTTTTCGAGCTGTTTATTTGTAAATTCCGCTGCTGTTACAGGATCGCCAATACGTTGCCCATTGCTGTACATTATAAAAATCCCGTTATTGCTTTGTGCCGGTTTATGCAACAAACCTATTGTCAACAGAATTAATAAACCGGCGGCTATGCTTATACTAATGCCAAGGTATCTTGTATAAACTGTTTTATGCTTATGTTGGCGTTGCTGTATTTCTTTCAACTTGTCGGCGATATTTGCCGGAGCCGTAAGTTGTTTTTCCTCAACAATCTGTCTGAAAAGCGAAGTATAAGGCAATAACTCGCTGTCGATATCGCTCCTGCTAAAATAAGCCGACAATTTACGCTCTTCTTCCTGTGATGTTTCGGCGGCAAAGTATTTATCAAGCAATTGTTTTATATCCTGTATATTCATCATTATCATCATTTTATTTACGAATTTAGGCTTTCATTTGTATGCCAAATAGTTCAATTTTCAGTAACTGTTCGCGTACAGTTTGCCGCGCCCTGCTTAAATTTGTGCGTACGGCATTGGGATTCATTTCCATAATTTCGGCAATTTCGTTCAAATCATATTCTTCAACATCACGCAAGCGCATAATCATTTGCTGTGTCGGTGGTAATTGTTCAATCAAGCGGTATGCCAAATTTATAGTGTCTTTTAAAACGGTCTGCCTTTCTGGAGTTACTTCGTTTTTGTCCAATAGGTTATCGTTTATATCGATATTGTTATTAACCCTGCGCAGCCTGTCGATACAATGATTTTTCATCATTCGCATGGCAAACGCTTCTACGCTGTTGTATTTACTCAAGTCATCTTTACGTTCCCACAACTTTATTAATACTTCCTGTAAAGCATCCTCGGCGTTATTTATATTTTTAAGGATACTTACAGCGAAACGGAACAGCTTGTCCTGCAAAGGTAATACGGTTATATTGAACTCTTCTCTTTTCATAATCTATTTTCAAGACGCAGCCGCTCGTTTTTTGTTACATCCATATTTGCCAAATTTAGCAAGTTTTTTGCAACACAATTTAAATGTATAATAATAAGAAAGTAAAGAGAGTATTTTGCCTATTTAAAAAGTCCGGCTTAAAAATTATACCTTTGTAAAAAGATATAACGAGGGTTGAGACATACGGCTTTTTTAACCGGATATGCGATGTGCAATATGTGATATGCGACATTTACAATCGCAATGCTCAGTATGCTATACGCATATCGTGTTTTACGTTTTATAATTAGCAAATAACGATTATACAATTAAATATAAATGACACGTAACAAATTGGAAATAATGTCGCCCGCAGGTAATTTCGAATGCCTGGCAGCTGCAATACAAGGCGGTGCAAATTCAGTTTATTTTGGTGTGGATCAGTTGAATATGCGTTCGCGTTCGGCCAATAATTTTAAAGCGGACAATTTGCCCGAAATAGTGAAAATATGTAAGGAAAATATTATAAAAAGTTATCTTACCCTAAATACGGTTATGTACGACGAGGATATACCCATAATGCAAAGCATTGTAGACAAAGCCAAAGATGCAGGGGTATCCGCCATTATCGCATCCGACCAGGCGATCATTATGTATGCCTGGGCACGCGATATGGATGTGCATATTTCTACACAAATAAACATCAGCAATGCCCTGTCGTTGAAATTCTACGCACAGTATGCTAATGTAGTGGTTTTAGCGCGCGAACTTAATCTTACGCAGGTAGCGAACATTCACCGCCAAATACGAGAATTAGACATACGGGGGCCGCAAGGTAAGTTGATACAGCTTGAAATGTTTGTTCACGGCGCTTTATGCATGTCGGTTTCGGGTAAGTGCTACCTTAGCTTACACGAATACGACAGTTCGGCCAATCGTGGAAGTTGTTTCCAAACCTGTCGGCGGTCGTACATTGTTACCGACAAGGAAACCGGACGGGAACTTGAAGTTGATAATGAGTATATTATGTCGCCAAAAGATTTATGCGCCATAGGTTTTATGGATAAAATGGCGGAAGCAGGCGTATCGGTATTTAAAATCGAAGGAAGGGCGCGCTCGGCCGAATATGTAAAAACGGTTACTCGTTGTTATAGCGAAGCGGCACAAGCAATTGCCGACGGCACATATTCGAAAGAGAAAATCGAAGGCTGGACAGGACAATTGAAAACCGTGTTTAACCGTGGCTTTTGGGATGGTTACTATCTGGGACAGTATCTCGGCGAATGGAGCGAAGTATATGGAAATAAAGCAACTCAGCATAAAGAATATATAGGTAAAACCACCAACTATTTTTCGAATATCGGTGTAGCCGAATTTTTAATCGAGGCTGACGAATTGAAAGTAGGAGACAAAATATTGATTATCGGTCCAACAACAGGTGTTATTGAAACATCAGTAACAGAAATACGCATTGACTTACAACCGGTTGATTGCGCTCCTAAAGGCGTATATTGCTCCGTTGCCACACCCGATAAAATACGGCGTGGTGATAAGCTTTATAAATTGGTGGATAATATATAATTAATTGAAAGGCGAAAATGATATCATGTATCAAATATTACGACACACGACTTTTTTAATTGGATATGTGTAGTGCGATATGCAATATTTACAATCGCTGTATGCAATACACTGTACGATTAACTATTAACAAATAAGCAAATCGACACATTATGGTGGAGCAATTTCGCAAAATACTGCTGCAATACTGGGGTTACAAAGAGTTTCGCCCGTTACAAGAGGAAATTATCCAGTCCATATACAATGGGCATGATACGCTAGCATTAATGCCCACCGGGGGTGGAAAATCCATTACATTCCAGGTTCCGGCATTGGCCAAAAGTGGTATTTGCATAGTTGTAACCCCATTAATCGCCTTAATGAAAGACCAGGTCGAAGGGCTCAAAAAGTTGGGCATCCGAGCCATAGCCATCCATTCGGGCATGACGGGACATGAAATCGACATTGCCTTTGATAATGCAGCATACGGCGATTACAAGTTCCTTTACTTGTCGCCCGAACGTTTAGCTACCGACATGTTTAAAGCCCGTGTGCTGAAAATGGATGTCAGTATGCTGGTAATTGACGAAGCCCACTGTATATCACAGTGGGGCTACGATTTCCGTCCGTCGTACTTGCGCATTGCCGATGTGCGCGAGCTGCTATCCGGCGTTCCGGCGCTGGCGCTTACGGCTACTGCAACACCCAAAGTTATTGACGATATTGTAGATAAACTCCATTTCAGCAAAAAAAACGTTTTCAAAAAAAGCTTCGAGCGTAAAAATCTGATATACGTCGTTCGCGATATCGAGGATAAAGAAAGGTACCTGTTAAAAACCATCCGGAAACTGAATGGCTGCGGCATTGTATATGTGCGCGACAGGGGCAAAACACGTAAAATAGCCGAGTTACTGCAACGTGCTGGTATTACTGTCGATTACTACCACGCAGGCTTATCTCCCGAAATGCGGAGCAGCAAGCAGGACGCATGGATGTTAGGTTCAATAAGGGTAATTGTAGCGACCAACGCTTTTGGCATGGGCATTGATAAGTCCGATGTTCGGTTTGTAATCCATATCGATTTGCCCGATTCGCTTGAGGCTTATTTCCAGGAGGCGGGGCGTGCCGGACGCGATGGTGAAAAAGCTTACGCGCTGCTGTTATATCACGATAGCGACCGTTTAAAAGCCGAACAACGTTTTCGTGTAGAGTATCCCGAAATTGAAGAAATTAAACGGGTATACAGCGCCGTTTGCAATTATCTGCACATTCCTTACGAAGCGGGCAAGGGTGTTGCCTATGAGTTTAACATGGTCGATTTCAGCAAAACACACCATATTTATTCGCTTACCGTTTACAATTCGTTGAAAATATTGCAACGCGAGGGCTATTTGGAACTAACCGACACTTTGGATAACCCGTCGAAGATATACTTTCTGGTAAACCGCGACGATTTATATAAAATCCAGTTAAACAATCCGGATATCGACGGTTTTATCAAAACCCTGTTACGGGCATACTCTGGCCTGTTTAATGGGTATGTAGCTATCGATGAAGCTTATCTGGCACGCATAACACATACCTACCCTAATACGGTATACGAATACTTGAAAAAGCTGACACGCCTGCATGTAATCAATTACATCCCACGTAAGCAAACTCCGCTGCTTATTTTTACCGAGGAAAGGCTCGACGAAAAAAACCTCCGGATATCAAAAGAAAACTATAATCATAGCAAAAAACGCTTTGCGATGCGCGCCGAAAGTATTCTGCATTACGCCACTACAAAAAGCAAATGCCGCAGCCAACAATTGTTAGCCTACTTCGGCGAAACCGACAGCTATCGGTGCGGGCAATGCGATGTTTGCGCCGAACGGAACGAGCTGGATTTAAGCAAGTACGAATTTGACATGATTCTGGAAAAAATCAAAGAAAAATTAAGCTTGCAACCGTTAACAATTGACGAACTGATTGGTGAAACCGAGGATAACGCCGAAAAACAGCTAAAGGTAATTCGCTGGTTGCTTGATAACAGCAAAATACGGCATACTACTGACAGCCTGTTAACGTGGAACAAACCCCTTTAATCAATCAACATTATATGAAGTTCAATAAATATTTACATAAATATTATCGATATTTATCATATTATCAATATTTTAAAAATATCAAATCATAAACTATTTAATTTCCCCTCAAAAATAAATGTGGCAGGGCCTTCGAGATAAATATTGCGGAACGACCCGTCATCATAACGCTCGAAACTTACCTTCAACATCCCCCCGATGGTTCTTACATTAAACACCGTTTCATCAGATTCGGTAAATAAGGCTGTTGCTATTGCCGAGGCAGTAGCCCCGGTTCCACAGGAAAGTGTTTCGTCCTCGACACCCCGTTCGAACGTGCGTACATAAATCACGTCATCCAGCAGTTGTACAAAATTTACATTTGTACCGTCGGGAGCGTACATATCGCTATTTCGCACACGCCGACCTTCGCTTACAACATCAAATTCATCTAGCTCATCAACAAAAACAACATGATGCGGCGAACCTGTATTTAAATAGTAAAAGTCATCGTCTTCATGTACCTGCTCAACATCAATCATTTTTAATTTAACCATACTGGCGCTACCCTCATTATTCAATATTTCAGCAGTATG
Source organism: Prevotellaceae bacterium (assembly GCA_031263585.1). Classification (GTDB taxonomy): domain Bacteria; phylum Bacteroidota; class Bacteroidia; order Bacteroidales; family UBA932; genus JAISFN01. Next base: position 11,304 of record JAISFN010000086.1, read on the forward strand.
CAAACCATCAACACTGTTAAATTCAAGCTTACGAGGCGCTATTCCCAGTAAACGGGCAAAAGTGGCTATGCAACGCCCCCCGTTACCGCACATGGTACTTTCGCTCCCGTCGGCATTAAAATAACGCATATAAAAGTCGCTTCCTGCACTATCGTTTTCCAGCAACATCAACCCGTCGGAGCCTATGCCAAAATGTCGGTCGCATAATTGCCTGATCAACTCATTATTATACACAAACGATTCTTCTCTGTTGTCTATAACAATAAAATCGTTACCTGCCCCTTGATACTTACAGAATTGTATTTTACCCATAATTTTAAGTATTGTAAATTGATTATTGAAGATCGAAAATTATTTTATTTATCACTAAATAAATAATTTACAACTATACAAATATAATAATAAATTGTTTTGACTACTATAAAGGAAACATTTTACAATATATGATTGTTTATTTTGCAGCGACATTTGAATGTGCTAATTTGTTAATACGATAATATGTCAATGAAGGAATCAGCAAATTAACAAACAGTATTTAATCGCACTCTACGAAATTTTATACAAGCACATTAAACTTTTATGTCAAAATTTCATCCATAATACATAAACAGATTGAGTTTTTAAAAGGCATAAAAATTGTAACTTGTAAAAGTATTAAAAAGCATGGAGAATTACAATATGACAACGAAAAAGACATTTTTATTAGTATTATTAACAGCTATAATAACTGGCATAGTAACTGCACTTGCAATAACTACCTTCAACGGTAAAAAAGAAGAGGTGAGGGTTGTAACTTCACCCATAACCGAAAGTAAGCCACCGATATATGCCACTGCCGCATTTTCGGCCGAAGGCGAGCCCGTTAATTTTTCGGAAGCTGCTGAAAGAACCGTACATTCGGTAGTACATGTAAAAACCGTATATGAAGCTAAAGGGAGAGACCGTTCGTCGGGAGATCCGTTTTTCGACTGGTTTTTCGGATACCGCGATTACGACAGGACACCCCAGCCTGCTATGGGCTCTAGTTCAGGAGTAATTATATCCGCCGATGGCTATATCGTTACCAATAACCATGTTATTGACGGAGCATCGGAAATAAACGTTACTTTCAACGATAAAAAAACGTTGACAGCCAAAGTAATCGGCGCCGATAAAAATACTGATATCGCCTTAATAAAAGTCGATGCAAACGATTTACCTGCTTTGACTTTCGGTAATTCGGACAATTTGCGTTTGGGCGAGTGGGTATTGGCAGTAGGCAATCCTTTTAATTTAACCTCTACGGTTACTGCCGGGATTGTGAGTGCGAAGGCCAGGGATATCAACATAATTAACAGCGAGTTCAGAATAGAATCGTTTATACAAACCGATGCGGTAATTAATCCGGGCAACAGCGGCGGAGCTTTGGTAAATCTGCGCGGTGAATTGATCGGAATCAATACGGCAATAGCTTCGCGCAGCGGACAATATGAAGGCTACGGTTTTGCCGTTCCTTCAAGCATTGTAAAGAAAACCGTTGAAGACCTGATGGAGTTTGGAACCGTACAACGCGCTTTGTTAGGCATACGCTACCAGGAGATTAACCAGGAAGTAGCCAAAGAATATGGGATAAAAAAATTGAAAGGCGTATATATTGCAGGGGTTGAAGACAACAGCGCAGCCAAAGAAGCAGGTATACAAGTAGGAGATATTTTATTAAATATTAATGGTAAGGAAGTTACCAGTTCATCGGTAGTGCAAGAGGAAGTGGGAAAAAGCCGTCCAGGAGATAAAATGGAGTTAACATTAAATAGGGATGGAAAGATGAAACAAATTACCGTTATTTTACGTACCAAGGCCGGTAAGCTTGACCCTGCATTGGCTAATGCAGACATCATTACCCGTTTAGGCGCTACATATAAGGATGTTACCCCCGAAACTCGCCGTAAGTTGGGAATTTATGGCGGTGCGCAAATTGATAAACTTTCGGACGGAAAACTGAAAGAAAAAGGTATAAAAGAAGGTTTTATCATTACATCGGTAAACCAACGGACTGTAAGGTCAGTGGATGGACTTAAGGACTTATTAAAAAATGTAGATGAAAGTAACGGGATACTTATTGTCGGAATTTATCCTAACGGACAAAAAGGCTACACCGTTATAGGACTAGATGATTAATTTGCAATAAAATATGATTAGTAAAAAAGTTCGGCAAGCATTTGTACTAAAAATTGTTTGTCGTTCTTTTTTTAATGGTTATGAATAATTTTACTATTTTTGTAACCCAATTGATGAAATAATGAGACAATTAAAGATTACTAAATCAATCACCAACAGAGAAAGCGCTTCGTTGGACAAATATTTACAAGAAATCGGACGAGAAGAGCTTATTGCAGTTGAGGAGGAAGTAGAGTTAGCACAACGGATTAAAAAAGGCGATCAAAAAGCTTTGGAAAAATTAACTCGTGCTAACCTGCGTTTTGTGGTATCGGTAGCTAAACAGTACCAAAACCAAGGCCTAAGTTTGCCCGACTTGATTAACGAAGGCAATTTGGGGCTGATTAAAGCCGCCGAAAAATTTGACGAAACACGCGGATTTAAATTTATATCGTATGCCGTTTGGTGGATACGCCAATCGATTTTGCAAGCATTGGCCGAACAATCGCGTATTGTACGTTTGCCGCTTAACCAGGTAGGCTCGTTAAATAAAATAAACAAAGCCTTAGCCAAGTTCGAGCAGGAAAATGAACGTGCCCCATCGCCTGAAGAACTTTCGGACATCCTTGAGCTTCCTAAAGAAAAGGTAGCGGATACCCTTCGCGTATCGGGACGTCATGTATCAGTTGATGCACCGTTTGTTGACGGAGAGGATAACAGTTTGCTTGATGTACTGGTAAATAACGACTCGCCGAATGCCGACAGAGGACTGATTAACGAATCGCTGGCACGTGAAATCGACCGTGCGTTGGCAACGCTTACCGAACGCGAACGGGATATTGTACGTTATTTCTTCGGAATCGGGAATCAGGAAATGACATTGGAAGAAATCGGCGAAAAATTCGGGCTTACACGCGAACGTGTTCGTCAAATCAAAGAAAAAGCTATCCGCCGTTTACGCCACAGTTCACGTAGTAAATTATTAAAATCGTATTTAGGATAATACCTATAATTTAAGATTTAAAAAAAGCATGATAATGTAGTAAATGTTCGTAATATTGTGTAAACATTTATTGTAGGCTATACAATACCGAAATACCCCCCGGAAGATGATTCCGGAGGGTATTTTGCTTACATATAACCTATGTAAATTTAATTTTCCGGGCAGCAAAAAAACTCATTTTAATCAGCAGTAAGCCGTGTCTGAAACGGTTAATCTGTGTTGAACCGTATTCTCTATCGCGATAACGGATAATCACTTCTACAATTTTAAGGTTTTGCTTTGCTGCCCCAAAAATCAGATCGAAGTCTCCAAATGGGTCAAAATCGCCAAAATATGCCCGTTTAGCTTTAATCATTTCATAATCTTTACGATACAATACCTTTGTGCCACATAACGTATCTTTCAGGCGTTGCCCCAAAAGATAGGAAAATAACCATCCAAAAAACTTGTTTCCTAACAAGTTCAGAAAACGCATCGCATTTTTTTCCATCGGATATACCAAACGGCAGCCGTTAATAAACTCGCCTTTGTTATAGCATAATGCGTTGTAAAATTTAGGCAATTCTTCAGGCGGCATGGTAAGGTCGGCGTCCAGAATCATCAGTATGTCTCCGGTTGCCGCATCAAAAGCCTCACGCACGGCATTACCCTTACCTTTACCCGTTTGTTTCATCACTTTGATATCCTTATCGGGATAAGCGACCTGAACCCGCAGTATTTCCTCGTACGTATTATCGGAGGAATTACCCTCGATATAAATAAACTCCTGGTGTGTCCCGAAAACCGGGGTGCGTTTTATGGCATTTTCAATGTTTCCGCGCTCGTTACGGGCAGGTATGATGATAGAAACCGACGAGGGGCTTTCTTCATTCAGTACAGGGCGCGAAATACACAGGTTAACAAGTCCTAAATGACTTAAACCCGGCAAGTTTGCAATAAACCTATTAAAAATATTATGCAATATCGGGATATAAACGGGTAACCACATCTTGCGGCTTACTTTTATCATTTGGAAACCTTCCAATTCCAGTAAACCTTCGGTATCTTTTATCGAAAACCAGTTCTGGTTTGGCTGCTTTTGCTTTAAACCTATAAATTCTAAAAACTTAATAACCGGCTCCCATAAAAAATTGTACTGCGAAATAATAACACGCGTTTGCGTATGGCATAAGCGGCGGATATTGTGTATAGCCCTTTGGGCATCCCATAAACAGCCCATTAAGTCGCTGAGTATTATATAATCAAATGTTTCATTAAGCTGCAATTCCTCAATATCATCTACCCTAAAGTGTAAATGCGGGTATTTCGTTTCGGCTATCTCAATCACTTCGGGGGCAAAATCAGTTCCCACTCCATAAACAGGCTTTACCGCATTCAACAAGTTGCCGCTACCGCAACCTATTTCAATTACCCTTTTACCTTCGGGTATAATAAACGAAAAATATTTTTCGAGCGATTTATGATAAAAGTGGTTTCTTTTATTCCATTTTTCCCTTTTTGTACTTGTCGAACGATAAAAGTCAAGAATGCCCTGTTTTGTCATAAAAATGATTTAAATTTGCCGCAAGTTAGTTATTTAAGTTTATATTAAAAATTTGTCATAATAATGGCTAAACCTGCAAAAAAAAACAATACTAAAACAACTTCAAAAAAAACTAATGAAGTTCTATCCCTTTCACTTTTCGACTGCTCCGACAACTTTTTGCAAAAATACGCCTGGCGCATATTTTGGTTTATCTTCGGGATAACATTAATATGCGGTGCATTGTTGTACGACCCACGCATAAGCCCTTCCGGAGATGACTCGGGCTACATCATGCGTGCCTACGATTTTTATAAAAATTTTACCTTCCCTAGTTATCAAGGCCCGTTGTATCCTATGATATTAAGCCTGATAACCGCTATATTCGGCATATCGCTGTTCCCCCTGAAATTAATTTCGATGCTGAGCATACTGGCATTTATGTACATTACATTTATAGCTTTCCGCAATCGTATACCTTACTTATTGTTGTTCAGCATTCTGTTACTTACATCTACCAATTCGCATATTTTATTTTATGCCAGTCAAACCTACAGCGAAGCTTTTTATATGTTTATGCAATCGTTTGTAATACTGATTTTTGCCCTTTATTTTATTGATGAAAGAAAAGAAACATACGGTTTAAAATTCAATTTAAAACGACATGTCTTATTAGCGCTGGTTTTAATGGGCGCCGTTTTAACCCGTACCGTTGGGTTTGCATTGGTTATCGGAATTATAGGCTATTTTTTATTTTATAAACAATGGAAAAATATTGCCTTGTGCCTTATCGTTTTTGCCGCTTTTTATACAGGCTTCGAATGCCTTAAATATTTAATCTGGGGTAACGAGTTGCAGTTTGGCACACAAAGCTCTCAATTATTCAGTAAAAATTTTTACGCACCCCAGCAAGGAAAAGAGGATTTAGCAGGTTTACTCAGCCGTTTCATTAAAAACTCCGATTTATACCTTTCCAAGCATTTTTACATCATCATGGGATTGCGCGAGCGCGTTGGCGTCGAAAACTTATCGGTAAAGCCATACCCCATACTTACTATACTAACTTATATTATAGCATTCTGCGGGTTGATACTGTCATACCGCAAAAACAAATATATTTTTTTTGGCGGACTTATTGCCGGAACATTCCTGCTTGTAACCTTTATTTCGCTACAAACAATATGGGATCAGGAACGGCTGATTATCCCGACGATTCCGTTGATGTTACTACTCGTATTAGCAGCAATGTATTATGCGCTGAATTTAAAACAAACAAAGTATTTACAGTTCTTTTTTATGATCGTTGTTGCGTTGTTAACATTTATTTCGATAGCAGATACGTCAAAACAAATTAAAGAAATGCGTAAATTAAAAGACGAGTTTAGCGGGCTGACTCCCGACTGGTATAATTACCTGAAAGCAAGCCAATGGGCAGGCCAACATTTACCAAAAGACGCATTGGTTGCCTGCCGCAAAGCTGACATGTCATCAATTTATGCCAACGGGAAAAAATTTTATGGAATAACCGTAGTCCCCAGCGGAAGCGTCGACTGGTTTGTACAAGACTTGAAAACAAATTCGGACAATTACATTTTAATCCCGGTTCAAGCTCTCAACGACAAGCCGATATCCATGGATTTTTACAGTTCGTTACAGCAACACCAACGCGCTTTGCTTTATGTTGATAAACAAGTTTATTATGTTGCAGAAAATTTCGACCTTTTTGCTCCGCTTGCCCTGGCATCGGGTATCGAAAAGCTAAATGATATCGAAGGCCTAGAGGCAGACATCAAACAAAAGCAAACATCAATATTCTATCCCGATTCATTATTAATTCGCTTAAAGGATAATAGTATAACCCACATACTTACGGCTAGTTTACGGCAAAATCCGTATGTAAAAACAGGGAATATAATAAACACCGTAGAACGTTATCTTTCAATCATTCAGAATAAATACCCTCGGATTTTTCTATTAAAAAATAATTTCGGAGCCAAAGAAAACGAACCTGCCCAAATTTATGAAGTAGACTGGAATCAATTCCGCGATAAATAGTAGGATTTTAAGGCCGACGCCGTTCAATTTGCCGGTATTGTTCCAGTAAAGTTACAGCATTTGAAGGTGTTGCAGGGCTAACGTGTAATAGAGAAAGTAGTTTAACAGCCTCGCCCGTTACTGTCTGCTTTGACCATGGCCCATCGTTATGTACCTGGTTCATAAACTTAAGTGTACGGAAGGCATCGAACCAGCGGAAAAAACGTTTTTCGAAAGCAGGATAATCGGCGCAGTTATCATTCAGTTCGTCAATAGCGACATAATACTCTATACCCTCCAGATATAACGATAGATAGGGGTGCAACAAGTGTAACAGCGATTTTTGCTTTGTCTTGCTGGAGCGGTATAAACTGGGTAAATTTACCGCCATTTGTTTAAGGGCTAAAAAAGCTTCGAGTGAATAAGTCTGCATTTCACATTGACTTTCATCAACATACTTCATCATCGCCCTGCCCGTGCCAAACGGAACTCTATCCGACACACGGGGTGACGGGATTACGCGGGTTGTATTAATTTCGGAAAAATATCCGAGTGGAATAAGTTTTTGCAAAAAGTAAAAGTCTTCACCAGCCTTTCGCCTGTTCATTCCGCCTATTTTGGCATAAGCGCTTGCCGTGCATACCATGCTCGAACCTACAGTATGGTAGGCAAAAGGCAGGCTAGCAAACCGCAACGCTTGGTTATAATACCGTAAATGCAGTTCGTATTGGGCAATGCCGGAGTATACATTATCCAAAAAGTCGTGTCCACCGAGCGGATGCTCATAATATACCGAACTTGCCTGAGTTCCGGGATATTGCTTGTAATGATCCTCGATTGCCGTAAAATAATTATCATCGCATACCGAATCGGCATCAAAGCTAAATATCAAGCCTTCGGGACGATTCAGTTTCATAAACCTGTATGCTGCCTCGTCCATGCCTGTTTTCCGGGCTAAGCCTACTCCGGCATGCTTATGCGGTAAATCCTCCTTTAAAATACAATGGACAGTAAAATTATTTACCGATAAACCGGCCTGCAATTCTTTCGCCTCCTTGTAATTAAAACAGCAAGCCTTTTTAACCGATTCGTCTACCTGCTCGCCAAAATTTACAACTACAATAACTTCAATGGCGCAACAAGGCCTTGCACACCGGGCTAAACACTCAATCGATGCTTTTAAATCCGGTTCATTAAAACAGGGTATTACAACAACAATGCCCAAGCTCAGCTCGGGCATTATAGTTATCTCAGGTTGATAATTATCTTTAAAATAATGAACTAAATGCTTCATTATTCAAAATCGCATTTATTTGGCAGGGTTATTACGATTTTGTATATACTCTTCGTTCAAACCTTTAATTATATCAGTGGTAATATCCATGCTCTTATGTCCATACAAAATAATACTGTTGTTAAGTATTAATAAGTAGTTTTTTGTTTCGTTATACTTGTTTATATATTTTGTAATAGCATCGGTAATCTGGCGCATCATCACGGCCTCTTGCTCTGCTAACTGCTGCCCCATATTTTGCCGGGTTTGCTCCAATTCGTTTTGACGGCGTTGCAAATTCTGTTCCATTTGTTCAGCTTGCGAGCGTGTAATCAAACCTTTGCTTCCTTTTTCCTGATAATCTTCAAGTTCTTTTTGAAATGAACGGCCTTTTGCAGTAAACTCGGTTTCCATTTGCTTTACTTTTTTCTCGTATTCGGCCTTCAAATCATGATACATATCATAGCTTTGAATTAAAGAGTCTATCTGAACATAAGCAATATCTTTAATAGTTTCGATTGATTTATTTTCTCCTTCGATCGAAGCATCGGTTTTCGAAACATTTGACTGGGAATCGCCGCAACTTGAAAAAGATAGTGTAAATAGAATTATAGCAGCAACAGCTAATATGGCCTTCAGAATAACAGATCCGTTTTTCATATTGATAAAATAAATTAATAATTTTTATGCTGGTGCAAATATAGTAAATTTAAATGTTGTGTACATTCATATTAAAATTATTCTTTAAAAAATTGCATATTCCGGCTTTAAGCAACAAAGGCTGGTCGGCATGCAAGCAATGCGAGGCCGCTTCAATCTCTAGAAAATCCGATTCGGGATACAGTAGTTTTATCGCAGCTTTATCATTTTCATTGATATAGGTCGAATTTTTCGCTTTTACAAATAAGGCGGGAACGTGGCAACAATAATTCATATCCGTAATCCCTTCAGATAATCGACTGCAATTAGCCGCTAACGACTGCAAGTTCAAGCGCCATTTAAATTGTCCATTTTTATCCTTCGATAAATTTTTCAGTAAAAACCGGCATAAAGCCCTGTTACCAAGCCTTTCGCCAAGCTCTTCTTCAATTTCCAGACGATTATCAATTTGCGATAAATCGACAGATAACATTGCCCGAATAATCTGCTCATGCTTAAGTAAACTTTCTCGGGGACGTTCGGTATAGGATAATGGGGCGATATCGAGTACTATCAAGGATGATAATCTATCGGAATATTGTCTTGCATACTCCATAGCAAGTTTGCCACCCATAGAGTGTCCCATTAATATGGGCTTGTTTATTTTACAACTGTCCATCAGTTCACTCAAATCACTACACATTACCGGATAATTAAACTCGGCTGTATGCATCGATTGCCCGTGATTGCGTAAATCCGGAATAATAAATTCGAACTCGTTTTGCAAGCCCCGTGCAAAGCCAACCCAATTATCCGATGAGCCATATAAGCCGTGCAAAATAATAAAAGGACTTCCCTGCCCTATATGCCTGTAAAATAATTGCATAAACCGGTTATTAAGTATTGTTGATTTTAGATTGTTGATTTTAGATTTTTATAGCACAATAGTAAACTCTTTCGACCACTTAATATATTAATTTGTAAATGAATAAATTTGAAAATAATTCTCACATTTTCTAACTTTCTCATTAACTAATTTATGATTAGCATATTCTTTAATTTAATTATATTCTTCCCAACTCTTAATCTCTATATCGTCCAGGCTCAAATGACAAAAAGCGTTTATAAATGCACTGGCTAAGCGGGCGTTGGTAATTAACGGTATGTTATAATCGATAGCGCTGCGACGAATGGTATAATCGTTTTTTAACTCGCCCTGTGTCAGGTTTTTCGGGATATTTATCACCAAGTCTATCTTCTTTTCGCGCAACAAATTAAGCACATTGGGCATAACATCCTCATCTGGCCAATGTACTTTAATTGCAGGAACTTCATTTTCTTCTAAAAATTTTTGCGAACCACTTGTTGCGTATATCGTATAGCCTTTTTCAATCAATAAACGCGTGCCCTCGAGCAACTCCATTTTCGACCGCATATCGCCTGACGATAATAATATGTTTTTCTTAGGAATTGTATATCCAGATGATAATAAGGCTGTTAATAATGCATGGTAAAAATCGTCGCCAATACAGCCTACTTCACCTGTCGATGCCATATCGACACCCAAAACGGGGTCGGCTTTCTGGAGGCGGGAGAATGAAAACTGCGATGCTTTGATTCCCACATAATCCAAATCGAATGCTGATTTTTCGGGTTTTTCGACTTTCATGCCTAACATTACTCTGGTTGCCAACTCAATAAAATTGAGTTTCAACACCTTTGACACAAACGGGAAGCTGCGCGACGCCCGTAAATTACACTCGATAACCTTAATCTCGTTATCCTTGGCCAAAAACTGTATGTTAAAAGGGCCTGTTATATTCAAAGCTCCGGCAATTTGGCGGGCAATCCGTTTGATACGGCGAACTGTTTCGACATAAATTTTTTGGGGGGGGAACTGTATAGTGGCATCACCCGAATGTACCCCGGCAAACTCAACATGCTCCGATATGGCATAAGCCAAAATCTCGCCCTTATCGGCAACTGCATCCAATTCGATTTCCTTTGCATTTTCGATAAATTCTGAAACTACAACAGGGTGTTTTTTAGACACTTCAGTAGCCAGTTTTAAAAATTGCTCCAAATCGGTTTTATTCGAACAAACATTCATTGCCGCTCCCGACAGTACATATGAGGGACGTACCAGTACTGGAAAACCCACTTCATCAATAAAGCAATAAATATCATCCAGTGTAGTAAGTTCTTTCCATCTAGGCTGGTCGATATCCAGCTCATCGAGCATTGATGAAAATTTATGCCGATCTTCGGCATTATCAATCGAGTTCGCATTTGTTCCCAAAATAGGCACTTTGGCATCATCCAAACGTACTGCCAGATTATTGGGGATTTGCCCGCCCATCGATACCACAACACCATTCGGTTTTTCAAGCTCGTAAATATCCATCACACGCTCGAAGCTCAATTCGTCGAAATACAAACGATCGCATATGTCGTAATCTGTACTTACCGTTTCGGGATTATAATTGATCATCACACCCCAGTAACCGTTATTGCGGATGGTCTGCAGGGCATTTACGCTACACCAGTCGAACTCAACACTACTACCAATACGGTAAGCCCCCGAGCCCAAAACAATCACCGATTTACGGTCGTCCAAATAGTTTACATCATTTGCACTGCCTGAATAGGTTAAATACAGGTAATTGGTTTGTGCTGGAAATTCGGCAGCAAGCGTATCAATTTGTTTTACAACAGGTATAATTCCGCGTGATTTACGAATTTCGCGGGTTTTCTTCGAATATTCATCAATATCTTCATCGCTACATTTGGTAACCAAACGGGTAAGCTGGAAGTCTGTGAAACCCATTTGCTTGGCCTGTAAAAATAACTGATCCGGCATATTATCGAACGAATCATATTCCGTCAACTCGTGGCTTGTTTTGGTAAGGTTGTATAATTTCTCCAGAAACCAGCGGTCGATTTTTGTCAATTTGTGAATCCTGTCTACCGTATAGCCTTGTTCAAAAGCTTGTGCAATAACAAAAATACGCTTGTCGGTAGGTTCCGTTAATGACTTATCGATATCTTCAACATACAGTTTTTTGTTACCCACAAAACCGTGCATCCCTTGCCCTATCATGCGCAAGCCTTTTTGTATGGCCTCTTCAAAAGTACGCCCGATGGCCATTACTTCGCCTACGCTTTTCATGCTGCTGCCTAATTGCCGCGATACTCCCTGAAACTTGCCCAAATCCCACCGGGGTATTTTACATACGATATAATCGAGTGCAGGCTCGAAAAATGCCGGAGTGGTTTTGGTAACCGAATTTTTAAGCTCGAACAAACCGTAACCCAAAGCCAGCTTTGCCGCCACAAATGCCAACGGATAACCCGTAGCTTTTGATGCCAATGCCGACGAGCGTGATAAACGGGCATTAACCTCGATTACCCTGTAATCTTCCGACTCGGTATCGAAAGCATATTGCACATTACACTCTCCTACAATACCGATGTGGCGGATAATACGAATAGATAGCTCGCGAAGCTTATGATATTCGCTGTTAGTAAGCGTTTGCGAAGGGGCAACCACAATACTTTCGCCGGTATGTATCCCAAGCGGATCGAAGTTTTCCATATTGCAAACTGTAATGCAGTTATCGTAACAATCTCGCACCACTTCGTACTCAACCTCTTTCCACCCCCGCAATGATTTTTCAATCAGGAGTTGGTTGGAATATGATAATGCTTTTTCGGCCAGCTTTTCCAATTCATCGGTATTGTTACAAAAACCGCTGCCTAAGCCCCCTAAAGCATACGCCGCACGCACAATAACCGGATAGCCCAGCTCTTCGGCCGCTTCCTGTACAGCCTCAACTGTGGACACAGCATGGCTTTTAATGGTTTTTACCTGTATCTCGTCCAATTTTTTAACAAACAATTCACGATCTTCGGTATCAATAATAGCTTGTATTGGAGTACCCAAAACCTTTACATTATACTTTTCCAAAACCCCTGCCTCGTACAGTTTAACGCCGCAGTTCAGTGCGGTTTGCCCGCCAAAAGCAAGCAATATGCCATTGGGTTTTTCTTTTTCAATTACTTTTTCAACAAAATAAGGAGTAACGGGTAAAAAATATATTTTATCGGCAATGCCCTTAGATGTCTGCACGGTAGCAATATTCGGATTTATAAGGACGGTGTAAATCCCCTCTTCACGCATCGCTTTCAACGCTTGCGTACCCGAATAGTCGAATTCGCCAGCCTCGCCTATCTTTAACGCCCCCGAACCGAGCAATATCACTTTTTTTATGTTGCTTTCCATTATGTTGAATTAAATTATTAACTGAATTTCAATTTAAAATTAAAACTTAGAATCAAGATGCAAGAATCAAGTAACAAGACTTTTTTAATATGTTAAAGGTTAATGGAAACAAACTCACCCAGTCCCTATAACAGAGCACCTTATGATTTCTTCCCCAAAAGGGGAAGGCTAGGGAAGGATGTGTCTTGCATCTTGCTCTTTGTTACTTGACTTTAATATTTACAAATCGCTTTTTTCAAACTTTAACTTACAAAACCATAAACAGGCTATAATCCATATAATACTTGTAAGCAATAGGTATTTTTCATCGGGTACATTTTGGTTAATTTGCCCGAATATACCCGGCAGGGGTATAAGCTTATCCGCCGACTCCAATGGAAAGAAATACCCAACCGGATTTAATTTATTGTTTATTAAGGCCGTTACCGTATTTTCAAGGATAAATGCATACAAAAAATAAACCCCGATACTGATTCCCGAACGTTTCAGCAACAACACCAATACCATGGCTACACTTATATAGGCTACCGATTGTATGAAGAAATAAAAAACATATTTGATAAGTTGTAACGAAAAGGCGCTATCGCCCTCGGCAATACCAAAAAGCAAGGCAACAATAAACACCAGCACAGTTAAACATACCGATAAAATAATAGCCAAAAGTATTTTTGTAACAATAAACTGGCTACGGCTAACACCATCAATAATATTTTGGCGATGTGTGCGGAACGAGTACTCGTTACTTATAATCAATATCATCAGCAGGCCGGGGATAAACAGCAAAAAGCTGCTCAGGTAAGTTACCGTATTCCATACACCGGGAAACTGAAAGGGCATGCCCACAAGCATCGAGCCTGTACCGCCTGTTACTGCCAATATTTCATGAAAAACATAGTTTATCCCGAAAACACTTAACGCAAATAAGCCCAAAAGAATAAGAAAAGGACGGTACTGGTTAAGCTTTAACCACTCTATTTTTAATAAATTCAGCATTTTATTCACGATTAACAGGGTTAGACACTAATTCGAGGAACATGCTCTCAAGGCTTTTCTTTTTAAGTAAAAGTTTGTTGGGTACAACCCCATGCTCAAAGCAATAACGGTTAATTAATTCTGTATCAATATTGTTCGATATAAAATGCAGTAATACCGTATTCCCATCACGGGTGATTTTCAATCCAGAGTATGCTTCCTTTAAAATAACAAACAGCTTATCGACATCTTTTGCGCTTACTTCCACAATATCCTCATTAGCCAGCACTTCGTCCGTTCTTCCAGCGGTAAGCAAATTGCCCGATTTCAAAATGGCCACATGGGTGCATACTTTTTCAACCTCGTCGAGTAAATGGCTTGCCATGATAATGGTATGCCCTTCGGCGCCCAGTTGTTTTATCAATCCGCGTATTTCGGCAATACCTTCGGGGTCGAGGCCGTTGGTAGGCTCATCCAATATCAATACCTTGGGCGAGCCAAGCAAGGCCGCAGCTATGGCTAAACGCTGTTTCATACCTAACGAAAAGGTATTGAACTTGCTAAGTTTCCGCTCGTATAATCCAACTTGTTTCAATACTTTATCGATTTCCGACTCATCAATCCCTTTTATCCGAGCTGATATTTGCAAATTCCGTTCGGCCGATAAATAATGATAAAAATTCGGCGTTTCGAGCATTGTACCCATCTTTTTACGGATCTCGTTTTTGGGCATGCTGTTATCGTCAAACAGGGTAAAACTGCCCGATGTAGGCATTAAAACCTCCGTTACAATGCCTAAAAGCGTGGTTTTACCGCTACCGTTGGGACCCAGAATACCAAAGGTACATTTTTCGGGTACGGTAAACGATACGTTATTCAACGCCCGTACGGTACTGTAATTTTTACTGATGTTATTTATCAATAGTACATTCATACATAAATGATTTAATGGTCATAAATATGAAAAAATAAATTTAATATGAAATTCCTATACCCCTCCTCTCACCCAATGATCAAGAGGAAATTCCTGGAAATAAATAAATTTGCGATCCATTTGCATTGAAAATTCAGATAACTTACTCGTAATATTAGAGTTATCACCTAAAACAACAGAATTTTGCGCTAATTTATCTTTAATTGTTAAATACTCGTTATATTCATAGTCAGCAGAGTGATCGCTATCGTTAATAAACAGGTCTATTTTCTTTTCAAAATTTTCAAGACTTTTTATCGAATCGCCATATAATATTTTGCCTGCCGAAGCATATTTTCCTGCTAACAAATATCCTGCCTCAATATTTATATCTATTCCATCAATAATACCCCAGAAAGCCCTCTTCACTGTTTTTTAATAAGGCGGCCATAATAACACCGAGCCTAGTCCTTTATCAACACCGGTTTCAATAATCACCTGCGGTTTGAGAATCCGAACAAAAGCATACCATCCCAAGCGCCGGGCAAAACGAATGTTTAAATCGGCATATTTTTTAAATTTAGACTTTTTAATTTGCTCAATAATATGATTTTTAAGATCAATATCATTATTCGTCTCTTCAAAATATCCCAAAATAACGCTGGTGTCAACATTTGTAACCACATTTATTATTTGCGCCAAGTTCACTAAATTTTCTACGGTTAAATTGTATGTATAGTTTGTATCCTCATTGGATGTATATCCCCATTTTAATATCTGCCAATACTTACCATTATAATGTTTAAAAATTTACACCCGGGATACCTTTGCAAAACCGTAATATTTTTCGCTTTGTACTTAATTTCGAATAATCCATTTCCTATTCTATCATATTTAAAAATTCATCAAACAAAAACTCGGTATCTGTAGGGCCGCTGGCAGCCTCGGGATGAAACTGTACCGAGAAAAAAGGCTTCGATTTATGACGGATACCCTCGTTCGATCCATCATTCATATTGATAAACAACGGCTCCCAATCCAGGCCAAGCGTATCATTATCTACCGCATAACCATGATTTTGTGATGTAATAAGACAGCGTGTAGTACCTACCATCTGCACGGGCTGATTGTGGCTACGATGCCCGTATTTAAGCTTATAGGTTTTAGCGCCGCCGGCAATCGATAACAACTGGTTCCCCATGCATATTCCGAAAATGGGTTTATCTTCCTGCAATGCCTTTTGCAAATGTTTGATAGTTGCGGTACAATGCTGCGGATTTCCGGGGCCGTTCGAAATAAACAGCCCGTCGTACTCCATGGTATTAAAATCGTAATCCCATGGAACCCTGATAACTTCGACATCACGCTTCAGCAAGCAACGGACAATATTATGCTTTATGCCACAATCGACCAACACGATTTTTTTACGTCCATTACCATGACGGGTTACTTGTTTACAGCTCATTTTCGCCACCAAGTTCTCGACAGACGGGTCGTAGTACTCAATATCATCGCCATCCGGAAATAATAACTTACCCTTCATCGAACCGTTTTCACGTAATATTTTAGTCAGTTCCCGGGTATCTATTCCGAAAATCCCCGGCACTTTATGCTCCCTCAGCCAATTACCAAGACTTTTCCGAGCATTCCAGTGGCTATATGTAAAAGAATAATCGGAAACAATCAGTCCATTGACTTTTATTATTTCCGATTCGAATAATGTTGACAAATTATTCTCAATTTTATCTTCGGGAACTCCATAATTACCAACTAACGGATATGTAACGGTAAGAATTTGCCCGGCATATGACGGATCGGTGAGGCTTTCGGGGTAACCTACCATAGCCGTACTGAAAACAACCTCGCCCGAAACAGGTGCATCATAGCCAAATGAGTATCCGTTAAACGATTTGCCATTTTCAAGCACCAAGCGAAAGGGTTTGTAATTGTGCATAATATAGCTCCGTATCTTTATAAATAATTAATTTACACAGAAAAAGCGAGTTGAAACGTATTACTTAAACATAACAAAGATACTGTATTTGATTGAAAACCGAAAACGGAATTAGGGCAAACGTATGAAATTATAGCATCAATGTGAAAAACAGGTGGAGATGAAAACAAAACAAGAGCGTCACTATTTAATCACAAGGCCACTAAGCCTTTACACAAAGATCATAATTCTTGTGTCCCCTGTGAAATTATTGTGAACCTTGTGATTAAAAATTTACACGTATAGACATGCATTAAATCAATCACCCTAAAAACAGCAATAAATCCGTCAAATATTTACATTGATCCAAATTATACCTCTTGGGGAAAAAGATTCAAGGCGTATACATATCTTTAGCAAATGTTCTACAGTGAAATATAAAACTTAAGCAGCGCCCGCTTTAAGCGTTTAACTCCAGTTAAACGGGAAGTATTTGAACAAATGCTAAGGGCCTGTTTAAAATTTATTCAATAATCATCTTATGGTTGCAATTTTGGGCATTTTTTCTGCTGAATCAAAAGTTAATTCGTAATTTCGACCAAGCCATCTGTAACTATCGAACCATGCGAAAGTTTTCTCCACTATCGAGCGTTTGTGTATTGAGCGGAATCCCTGTTCTTGGAAATTACTGACTAC
>JAISFN010000087.1 GCA_031263585.1 Prevotellaceae bacterium
GTAGTCAGTAATTTCCAAGAACAGGGATTCCGCTCAATACACAAACGCTCGATAGTGGAGAAAACTTTCGCATGGTTCGATAGTTACAGATGGCTTGGTCGAAATTACGAATTAACTTTCGATTCAGCAGAAAAAATGCCCAAAATTGCAACCATAAGATGATTATTGAATAAATTTTAAACAGGCCCTTAACTTACAGCCAAAACCGAACAGGGTTTAGGATTTTTCATTTTTGGAGAAACACAATACAATTGTTATTAAGTATATTGTATCTCCTATCGTTAAACGTTTGTTCTGATAAAGCTTAAACAGATTGTTATTTTCGGTTTCAAAATTTTTCACTGTAAGAAATTTTAAACTGTTATTGAAGATAAGCATTTTATCAATATAAGTTCGGATGTATTACCGAGGATATAAAAAATTTGTAACTTTGAAACCTATTTTTAAAAATACGATTACAAATAGTAACTATAAAAACTGAAAAAATGGCAATGGATAAATTTGTTCTCCGCCATAACGGACCCCGAGAACATGAAATTGATGACATGTTAAAAATCATCGGCGCATCGTCGTTAGATGAATTGATAAATCAAACCATTCCGGCTAACATTCGTTTGAAAGAGCCGCTTAAACTTGATGCTCCGCTTAGCGAATACGAGTTTCTGAATAAAATGAAAGTAATTGCTTCAAAAAATAAAATATTCCGTACATTTATCGGGATGGGTTATTACCGTACCGCTGTACCGTCGGTAATATTGCGTAATGTTTTTGAAAATCCGGCGTGGTATACATCGTATACGCCTTACCAGGCCGAAATTTCGCAAGGCCGTTTGGAAGCTCTTATTAATTTCCAGACTATGGTGATGAGCCTTACCGGCATGGAGATAGCAAACTGCTCGTTGCTTGACGAATCGACAGCCGCCGCCGAAGCCATGAAAATGATGTTCGACTTACGGTCGCGTACAGCGGTAAAAGAAGGTAAAAATATAGTTTTTGTTGATGAAAATATTTTCCCGCAAACCAAGGATGTAATTATTACCCGTGCCGCTCCGCTCGGTATTGTTGTTGAAACAGGCGATTTCAGTAAATACGAATTACACGACAAGGTTTTCGGCGTTGTAGTGCAATATCTCGCTGCAAATGGCGAAATCCGTGATTATAGCGAATTTTGTAAAAAAGCCCACGAAAAAGAAATACGGGTAACTGTCGCCGCCGATATTTTGGCATTGGCGTTGTTAAAAGCGCCCGCCCAATGGGGAGCCGACATTGCAGTTGGCAGCACGCAACGTTTTGGCATACCGATGGGTTTTGGAGGTCCGTCGGCAGGTTATCTTGCCACAAAGGATGAATACAAACGTAATATGCCCGGACGTATTATCGGAGTATCGGTAGACAGGCTGGGACGAAAATCATTGCGCATGGCTTTGCAAACGCGCGAGCAACATATTAAACGTGAAAAAGCATCATCGAACATTTGTACTGCACAAGCATTGCTGGCAACTATGGCCGGGATGTATGCCGTTTACCACGGGCCGGAGGGAATTAAACGCATTGCTTTACATGCACATCATTGTGCCGTTAAAGTAGCTGCCGAGCTTGAAAAATTAGGCTATAAATTGACAAGCAAGAATTTCTTCGATACAATTGAAATAACAGGCGTTAATGCCGACGAAATCCGTAAGGCGGCCGAGGCTAAGGAAATCAATTTCTTTTATCCGGATGCGCAAACCGTGCGTATGAGTTTTGATGAAGTAACTTCATGCGATGAAGTAAGGGATGTTGTTTCGATATTTGCAGAGGGTAAAAATGTAGAGATAACTTGCGGTAAAAATGCCGAAAAAACGCAGTTCAATACAAAATTTAAACGCGATACTCCATTCCTTGACGAGAAAATATTTAACCGTCACCGTTCCGAAACGGATATGATGCGTTATATCAAAAAGCTAGAACGCCGTGACATATCACTTACCCATAGTATGATTTCGTTAGGTTCATGCACCATGAAATTAAACGCGGCAACCGAAATGTTGCCATTAAGCTGGGGTGAGCTGGGGAATATCCACCCATTTGCTCCCACCGATCAGGCCATGGGTTACCTAGAATTAATCGACGACCTGGGTAAAGACCTTGCCGTAATTACCGGATTCGACTCAACGTCATTCCAACCCAATTCGGGAGCCAGCGGCGAATACACCGGCTTAATGGTAATCCGCCAGTATCATATCAGTCGTGGCGAGGGGCATCGTAATGTGGCTATTATTCCGGCATCGGCGCATGGCACTAACCCCGCAAGCGCATCGATGGCTGGCATGCAGATAGTTATCGTGACATCCGATGAAAACGGAAATATCAATATTGACGATTTACGCGTAAAAACTGAAGCGCATAAAGATAATCTATCGTGTATAATGATTACTTATCCATCGACACATGGAGTGTTCGAAAGCCGTGTACGTGAAATCATGGACATTATACATGAAAATGGCGGACAGGTTTACATGGATGGAGCTAACATGAACGCCCAGGTAGCGCTTACAAATCCGGGCTTTATTGGCGCCGACGTTTGCCATTTGAACTTGCATAAAACATTTGCCATACCTCATGGCGGCGGCGGCCCGGGCGAAGGCCCTATTTGTGTAGCAAAACACCTTAGCCCATTCTTGCCCTCACATCCACTTGTAAAAACAGGCGGCAAAAAAGGAATACATGCGGTAGCTGCTTCGCCTTTCGGCAGTGCAATGATTTTACCGATTACATACGGATACATTAAAATGCTGGGAGAAGAAGGTTTGCGTAAAGTAACCGAATTAGCTATATTAAATGCCAATTATTTGTCGAAAAAACTAAGCCTTTACTACAATACACTTTACACCGGCGAAACCGGACGTGTAGGGCATGAGTGTATTATCGACTTGCGCGATTTCCGTAAAGAATATGGCGTTGATGCTACCGATATTGCGAAACGATTGATGGACTATGGATTCCATGCTCCTACGCTTTCGTTCCCCGTAGCCGAAACATTGATGGTTGAACCGACCGAAAGTGAAATAGTACAAGAACTCGACCGTTTTATCGAAACGATGATCAGCATTAAACAAGAGTGTGAAGATATTAAAAGTGGTAAACTGGATAAAGAAGATAATCCAGTTAAAATGGCTCCACACGTGGTTGACGAAGTTGCTGCCGACGAATGGAACCATAAATACTCACGCAAACAAGCTGTTTATCCGCTGGAATGGATTGCCGAGAACAAGTTCTGGCCGACATCGGCACGTGTTGACAACGGTTATGGCGACCGCAACCTGGTTTGCTCATGCACTCCGCTGGAAGAATATATGTAAACATAATAAAGTTGTAAAAGTTAAGACTAGATCTGATAGTGGAGTAAATATATCAGATTTGTATATTTGGGTTTTCTAAGCCATAATTTCTTGGAATAGGAAAATATTGGGAGGGGGATTTTCGTTCCCCTTGCCCGTTCCAGTCAGGTTATTGCTGACAGCTTGCTCCCCAGCAGATCCCGTTTCCCCCTTCACCTGACAGGGTCAGGTGATACAACATTTTGGTAATGATCGGATAATAACTTGTCTTTTGTCAGGGCAGCCGCATCAAAATGTCATCTATTTTATAAATATCTGATTGTGAAAATATTGTGATTTGATTCATTTTGTTTGGATAGACAATATTAGAAATATCATTTTTATAACTAGCGTATTATCATAATATTATATTGGCGATATTTTTTAGTGCGGTTGCCCTGAGTATTTAAAAGCTTATTAAAGGCTTATTAAAAGCTTTTGAAACGTATTTTAAAAGTCCCGAATTTGGTTCGGGACTTTTCGTTTAAACTTGAGGCTGCCTATTAATGGGCGCCAATCAAAACCGTATAGCCCAGAAATGTTTAATAAAGTTCTAAAAAAAATGGACATTTCATTTTGGCGATTATATAACATGGCTGGGTACTGCTTCGGGAAAAGCATTTTCTTCACTTGAATAAGATGAAGTTATAGATACTTCTGATAAGCATTGTAGTATACTACCATCAAAAGCCATAGTATATTTGATCGCTTTTCTATCATGTTGATTTTGATGGATACCTTCTGCTAATTTATTTGATGTTTCAAAAACAATACTACTGTCTACGCGGATAAGGTTTTACATGGATTGTTCTGAGATAGAATAGATGTTTGAGAATTGCTCATAAACACATTCATATATCTGCTTAAAATAATTTGAATCAATTTTATACCACCGTTCTGAAATGGAACTACATACTGTTTCTGCCTGATTCAAACCAAACAACAGTTTAAAGACAGAACCATTAAGCGTATCCTCAAGTGTTTGCTCTCTTAATCTGTCGTTCTGCAAAATCCCATACATCAACAGAAAAAATAACTTTTTGCCATGAAGTATTTTGGTATACTAATCTACTTTTGTATTCTCAGACAGATGACTTAAAAATGCTTCGGGAATTATTCCCAACAGCTCATTTATTCCTACTTTATGATCTTTAAATATTGCCATAATGAACCTATTATCAATACCTAAAGAGAATTATAATATATAAATAAACCAAATATATTTGACTATAACTCAACTAAAAAAATAATCGAAAAAAATTTTCTTCCGACAACTCTTGCCAAAATGGTACTCTTTTTTATTACTATACATCAATTAACCCAAACATAAACTACGGCTAACGTCCTATTTACATTGCCTGTTTACTTTTGAGCAAACAAAAAACTAAATTTTATGTTTTGGTTTTGGATATTGTTTACAGTGTTTGCCGGATTAGTACTATTTGCAAGCATATTTGTTATTTGCATCATACACCTAATTTACCCTGTTATTTTATACCGAAAATATCAAAATACTTTCTAAGTATTGAAGATTTAATATTTTGTACTTTTAATATACTGGTATAAAGTATTTACACTCAATAAAAAATTCGTGTGGGAACGATGATAGGCATACAGCGTATTGTGTATTGCGAAACGTAAATTAGCTAATTCAAGTTTCTACTTATAATATTTTGTAATAAAAAAGATCAATCTCTTAATTTTGTAGCGCTAACTCACAAAAACTCAGGATTGACCATGGTAAATAAAACCGTTGCCGTATACGTATTTTTTGATGATATACTCAAATCTAATAAATCATAAAGAGTAGGGGAGTCATAAGACCAGTGATGTAGAGATTATATCAGTTGTTTTGATCGCTGTCCAGTATTTTGCGGGCAACACTAGTGACATGTCAATTTGATAATGCCAGATAAAGCTTTTTTAATTTAATTCTGGCATTGTCATTTGTGAATCTCCAATTTATCTTAGCATTCCTGTTGTTTCTGTCTCTTTGCCAAGTAAACGCTTCCTTTTTCATTGTTTCCATATCTCCAATCCTCCTATTAAGGCATTGCCTGGTAATGACATGCAGTTCTATCTCTGCCTTATTAAGCCAACTGCCATGTTTTGGAGTGTAGA
>JAISFN010000095.1 GCA_031263585.1 Prevotellaceae bacterium
ACTTGCCAAAAACAATTCACGCTGTTACCGATATAGGATTTTTAAGTAAACTCGCCGCTTTCTTTTGGGCTTACACTTTTGAAAAATTAGACAAACTTAAATTAGCAACTTGAATTAATGGTATATTTTGAACGCAGTGAAGCATCTTATATCTCATCAATAAAGAGCTCCTTCGTTTCACTCAAGATGGCAAAACTCCTCATTCTATTTTGCTTAAAATAATCTATATAGATATAATTAACGTGTAATTATTTAGTAAACTTTATATAAAAATCAAATGAGCTATCAGGTCACGATATATACCGATGGTGCGGCAAAAGGCAATCCGGGGAATGGCGGTTACGGTGTTGTTTTGCTATTCGGAAACCATAAAAAAGAATTGTACGGGGGCTTTCATAAAACAACAAACAACCGCATGGAGTTGCTAGCTGTTATTGTAGGACTTGAGACTTTAAAATACGACGGTTGTGTTGTAACCGTGTACAGTGACTCGCAATATGTTGTTAATGCGGTTGAAAAAGGCTGGGTGTTTGACTGGGAGCGGAAGCAGTTCAAAAAAAAGAAAAATCCGGATTTATGGATTCGTTTTTTAAAAGTGTACCGCAAACATACCGTCAAATTTATTTGGGTTAAAGGGCATGCCAACAATCCGTTAAACGAACGGTGCGACCAATTGGCCGTATATGCTTCAGAACAGACAAACCTGTCGGAAGATAAATATTACATCCGGGCTTTGGCTTCGGGAGAACTAGATTTTGAAGAGTAGTAAACAAGCCTACTCGCACTCGCTTATCAGGTATACTAATTTTTCGAGTTTTGGGCGTATCTTCGATACCTTACACGTAAAATTATTGGTCATAATAGTTACACAGAAGGTGTTTCCTTTTTTATTTTTTACATAACCGGCATAATTTAAAACACCAGTCATCGAGCCGCTCTTTATTCGTACTTTGCTGCGGCTTTTAGGATAAGCCGACATAAACCCGGTAAGGGTTCCTTTTTCGCCCGGCGCAGGCATTAATTTATCGAAACCGGAATAGGCACTATACATCATCAATAAAAACTGGCACATAAAATCGGCCGAAATAAAATTCTGGCGCGATAAGCCGCTACCATCTACCATTCGTATATTTTTAGTATCTATGCCTTTGGCTTTTAATTTGTCCATTACCACGTTTATTGCCGTACTATAGGATGCCGGCCTTAATTTGGGATTGTTAGCTGCCAGGTTTTTTAAAATAGTTTCGGCAAACATATTGTTGCTGTACCGGTTTGTACTTTCGGCAATTTCGCAATAATTAGGCGATAACCATTGTGTTACGGTATCGATAAGGGTAATGTCGGCCATATCGGTTTTAATCCCGAACTGCTGTGTTGTTGATATACCGTTATTATTTAAGAATATATCTAAATTCTGAATACAAGCCAATGCAGGGTTCCGAATAGTGCCTTTTGCCACAATACTATCTTTGCCTATGGGAATCGAACCGCTAAGCCAATATTCGGCAAGCATAGGCGATGAATATATTAATGCATTTACACTCGAATCCTTTGGCGATGTGCTAATTTTATTCCGAATTACAGCTTCGGGTAAAATGGGGAACGGACTTCCCAGTACAGCTTTATGCTTTACCGAATCGCCCGGTTTGATGCTGATATCGAATGAGTTTTCGCAGAATGACAACGCACATGTCCCCGAACCGTAATAATTTCCCATATCTCCCCACTCCCAAGTATCGTGCGGTTCAATGTCGTCGAACAGGCTTATATCGGCAATAATTTTACCATTAACAGTGCGAATACCTTTTTTTAGCAATGCATTAAAAAAAAGAGTAAAAAAGCTGTCGGTATTAGTTGTTGCAAACCGCCCGGAACCTAAAGTAGGATCCCCTCCGCCTATTACATAAAGATTCCCTTGTAATACAGAGTCGGCATCCACAATGCCGTCATAAGCCAGCAAGGTGCTAAATTGGTGATTGTCTTTAAATGTGAGCGCTCCAACCCCGGTTGTGATTAATTTTTGAATAGATGCCGGAATCAGGTTTTTATCAGCCTGGTACGAGGCAACAGTGTTTTTCGAAGAACAATTGACCACCATTACACTCCACAATGCGTTTTTTAAATCGGCATCTTTTTTTAAACTTTCGATATAATTCAACAAGGCTTGCTTACCACTAACCTGCTTACTTTGCTGCGCTAAAACAGAAGTTTGGAAGAATATAATAATTATAAAAAGGTATAATATTTTTTTAAACATGGACTATATAAGCATTGACGATTTTATACTTTCATAATATGTTGATACAACATGTCCTACAATTTTTGAAGCCTAAAATAGATTCTTTCGACTACTTAAATATATTTTATCAATTGAAAATAGTATAAAGTATTTAATATCATGAATTAATACTTTTTAAATTGGATATGCGATATATGAAAAATCACAATATGCTGCACGCAATACACATATCTTTTTTCGTGATTAACAAATAAGCAGATAAACAAATAAACAAATAAACAATAATCATTTTATATTTAACTCATAAATATCAATAACATTGTCTGGCATACCCTGTAAATTGTTTGTCATTCAAAACAATTGTAACAGGAAACTCTTTAGTGCTTGATAGTTCCCCTACTTCGATCAACCGGCCGATTTTAATTTCGATTTTATTGCCTGCCGGAATATTTTGGGCGTTGTATAATATTAACGTATCGTTAACTTCGATTGGCTCGACATAATCAAAAAAATACGATTGTTTAGCCTCATCATTCCGCAAGGTAATTTGAGCTTCAATTTCAGATATTTCGAATGTCCATTCCGCATCATAACCTCCGCCCGAAAAATCGCAGTACAGGCAATCATGAGGGGCATTGTTCCGTTTAGTCAGGTAAATAATCCGGTCAACTGTAAAATTATAACTGAGGGGTTTATCCTGAATTAATTTACGTCTGGGCTTTTGCAAACTGCCTTTCAGTTCAACATAGGCAGCTTCGCCAATGTAGTAATATTGCATGGTATCCTTATAAAGTGCAGCTAAGTTTCCGGTATTATCAATAATGCTAACAAGGGCATCCTTTTCTCCGCAAGGCACAAGCGTCAACAAATCATTGCGATAATATAGCAATCCGCTTATAGTCAATTCTTCGCTTCGGTTATTTTTACAGGTGACAACAGTTAATCCTAGCAATACTAAACTCAATTTTATACATAAAAATTTCATAGCATTCTCTTAATCATTTAATTGGGAATAAGTATATTTAAAGCATGTGGTACAACGCAGACATTCAAATGCCGCCCCATAAGCCCGGGTTCCCCGTCAAAATGTATGTAACCTTCGCTTTCGCGCTCAACCATTGCACTTTGTATCTTGAAAACCTCAATATGCCTTGATTTGTCAAGCTGTTTAGTAAACATCCGCAATCCCATTAAAGGTACTTTAATCAAGGGGAAAGGCGTTAGTACCACCATGTCCAAAATACCGTCGCTTAAATCGGCTTTCGGTGCAATATAGGCATTATTACCCCATTGCGATGCATTGGCAAAAGTTATGAGCAAGGCTCTCCGAGAAAAGGTTTTCCCCTCAATCGTAATTTTATAGTTCTGGGCTTTATACTTGAAATATTCTTTTGCTGATAACTGGGCGTAAGTTAAAAAACCCCTTTTCCCGGCAATTGCAAAGTGGTTACCAATATAGGCATCGAATCCAATACCCGCAGTACACATAAAAACCTTGTCGTTTAAAATACCGTGGTCTATTTTAATAACTTTCCCTTTATTAACAACATCAATAGCCTGCTTATAATGTAAAGGAATTTTTAAATGGCGCGCCAGCCCATTCCCTGAACCTACGGGTATTATTCCCATAATCGTATCGGTATGGATTAGGCCCTTGGCTACTTCATTAATTGTACCATCGCCTCCCACGGCAATAACCTTATCAAAGTTTTGCGAGGCGAAATAAGCGGCCATTTCGGTAGCATTGCCTGCTGCTGTGGTATAATGTATAGTGAGATCAACCGCTGATTTGTTTATTGTCTGCTCTATACAATTAACAATGGCGTATTTATCTGCTGTGCCCGATATAGGATTTACAATATAAGCAAGTTTTTGCTTTTCCATGAATTAAATACTAAGTCTGTTAACTTACAAAAGTACACTTTTATATTATTCTGTCTTCTTAAGTGCTGAAGATTTTAGATTGGAGACTTTATATATTTATAATATACTGATATAATATATCTTGTTAAGTAATTGATAATAACAATGATATAATTGCTATTGCTATGCTGAACGCCAGTGATGCATCTTGCATCCCATCAAATAAAGAGATCCTGAGCGAAGCGAAGGATGACAAAAAATAGGCTCACCTGCAAAATCCTGTGTTTGTACTATAGGTTAAAAAATGGAAAAGTTTATCTTTGTAGTCTATGAAAACAGAAAATCCATATGTAAAGTTGTTTCAACTCATTCTT
>JAISFN010000147.1 GCA_031263585.1 Prevotellaceae bacterium
TTTATACTGCTACATATTATATGCTGATAATCAAATTACTAAAATCATAAAATTCAGATAATATGGCGGTAAAATATTGGGTTTGTAAATTATTTTGCAAAAAAATATTATTTTACTTGTACACATCAAAAACATTATTTACTTTTGGTATACATGAATAATAAAGCTTTTGGTATTTACTTATATTTAAAATGAAAAAATTATTAAACAAAACAGACTGGATTATACCGTTTGCGACATACGTCATCTATTTTTTTACTGTAGAATCAGTTATCCCATCTGCTGTTTACATTGTTTTGGCTTGTTTATTTTCGTTATATTATTTTCCGTTCAGGCTTTTAACAAATATAAATGAATTTGAAAACAACCGGTTTTTTTATATTTTATCTTGTTTTTTTTGTTCGGCAATACTAACCTTGTCTGCGCTTGACGTTATCGTTTCACTTACAGGTTTTTTTCGGACTACTGTTGGTGTAATCGGGGTATTATGCATTTTATTAAGCTTTTATGCCCTTGACAAGCTGAAAAGCAAAAGGTTTTTTGCTGTTCTCTACGGCATTAGTATTTTAGCATCCGGAGTAATGTGGGTGTAAACAAAAGAAATACTGGTTATTGCAATAAAGGGGCATGTCGTAGTGCGGTAATGCCCTTTTTTAATAAGATGATACCGCATGACTGTGTTGCGCAGGAATGTAAAATAAGCAGAAAATAAAATTAGAAAAAGCAAAAATGATGGAGCGCTAAAGCCATGCGAAAGGATTCGCACAGTATCGGCGGGGGAAATGCTTAATGGAAAAAGGTAAATTTCCCGAAAAAAATATTATACTTTGGTATGATGATGATGGCGGACACAGAGGATGGCAGGATGCATCAATAGGAGACACGATTTAAAAACATTCTCGATAAAGCCTCCTTTTTTGCAAAAAGGAGGCTTCAAAATAAAATGAACTGTTATGAAGAAAACGATGCTTTTATTAGGTATAGGATTAATTTTATCTGTTTTTTCGTGTAGCTATCGTACTCCCCAACAAATATCCGATAATATAGTCGATACTATTAGCTATATTCCTTATTACCACAATCCGCACGGCTCTTGTATAATTGTTGAAGGAAGTGTTAATGATTCTGTTCCTGCAGTATTTGAACTGGATTCTGGTGTTTCTATTGTTGATATTATTATCGATAGCGCTTTCTTTTTTGATAATTTTGATACAGCCGCATTTAAGCGTCAAAGATTTCCCAAAATGATGTATTATAATGAGTTTTACGAAGGCAAGTTAAAAATCCAAATCAATAATCATACATTTATAGCAGAAAAAATTCTAATAAATAATTTTAACATTACTCACCATCATGGAGTTATATCAAATGCCATATTGGGGGCAAAGCTTTTTGAAAATAAGATTACATTTTTCGATTTTGAAAAAAGACGGCTTGCTTTTGTCGATTCTATTAGAAAAGATTCCTCTTATACTATGCTTAATTTTAAACTTCCCCGGGGCGACTCGGTTATTCGGGAATTAAAGTACATCGAAATAGGAGGGTTTAAGGATAAAGATGGACGCCCGATTCAAACACAATTTTTATTTGATTTAGGGAATGCATTTGCAGCTTTAATGATTAAAAATGAACTGGGCGTAAATATCTCAAACCGGATTAATAACCAGATAGAAGCTTATGCTATAGGCTCATGGAATACACCAATAAAACAAATTAAAGGAAATATTGATTCATTAATAATCGGCAGTTTTGCGCTCAAAAACCCGACTGTTGCTTACAGTACGGAAAAAGGCATAATGGATCCTCAGTCACAGATGATGAGTGGAGATGGATTAATCGGGCTTCCTTTTTTGGTACGATTTAATTTGATTGTCGATTACATAAATAATGTTCTTTATTTAAAACCAAACTCTTATTTCGAAACAGGCGCGCCTTATTACTGGGATGAAACTAAAGATTCAATTTATTTAAAAAATAATATATGAAACCTTCACGACGTAAAAAAGACGCCAAAGAGCATGTAAATCACGGAAAGCGTGCATCATTGTAGATATATAAGGCCGACTTTTACGGGGACACAGCTATTGTTCGGATAGTACAAACCCGATTATGAAACTGGCTTCAACAGCTAAGCGCCAAAGATTGAGACAGGGTTGATACCGAAGTTCGTGCATGAAATTTTAATTCATTTCTTAACTGTTCATTTCTACACTGTATACAGTATAAACGCTTCCTCTTATCCGTAGACGAATTAGTAGATAAGCTAAAAACCCATCTACAGGGCGGCGAACGGTTTAACCTGGACTTTATAGACTACATAACGAATAAAGCCGCCAATATGAAGAAAAATACAGGCAGCGCTTATTTAAATACGGTTAGCGCCTCATGTGGCTTCTTAAAACGCAACATGCTTGATATGGCCAAAATAAACGTTAACTTTCTACATGAAGTGGTCTTACCCCTGAAACGATGCAGTCTATTATAAGCATTCCTTTTATCGACGTCTAAAATATAAGCCGCTACCCTTTACCGAACGAAAATTTGTAGTGCACAAATCGGAATTTGAAAAATTTAATTTAGATGATTTACAGTTATTTATAACCTGAAAGCTTGCAATTTGGGGTAAATTTTAATGCATTGGCTCTGTGGCTTTTTGCAGGCTTTGATTATATTTGCATGTTTATTTTCTTTACAAGCAGAATAAGTACCGATTGATTATTAATTTAATAGCTCGCAGAGTTTGATTAAAAAATGAAACGAATTATAATTCCGCTATTGTTTATCCATTTGTTTTTTCTGTCGTGCCAAAGTCAGGAAAAAACAATTACCATAAAAATATTACAAACCAGCGATGTGCACGGTGCGTTATTTCCGTATGACTTTATTGAGAATAAAACCGTTAACACTTCACTGGAGCAGGTATATACATATGTACAGCAGCAGCGTGAAAATGAAGTTGTAAACGGTGTCCTTTTATTGGATAACGGTGATAATTTGCAGGGACAGCCTACCGTATATTACTATAATTTTATAGATACGGTTAATACGCATATACTAGCTAGGATGATGAATTTTATGGATTTTGATGCAACAAGCTTAGGTAACCACGACATTGAAGCAGGTCATTCGGTTTACGACCGTGTACGCAAGCAATACGATTTTCCTATGTTGTGTGCAAATATTATCGAAACAAGTGCCGGTAAGCCTTATTTTACGCCTTATAAAGTATTTGAACTTAACGGAGCTAAAATAGCAGTGCTGGGGCTTGTAACCCCGCACATACCGCACTGGCTACCCGAAAATCTGTGGAGCGGCATGCAATTTACCGATATGTTGGAAAGCGCGCGGCATTGGGTAAAACTGATTAATGAAACTGAAAAGCCGCATATTTTAATCGGTTTATTCCATGCTGGGTATGGATCGGGAGAATTGCTTGAAATGGACGAAAATGCATCGCTGCTTGTAGCCAAGCAAATTCCGGATTTCGATGCTGTTTTTATCGGACACGACCATCAGAAACGTTGTGAAAAGATTGTAAATAGTATTAACGATTCGGTTTGGATACTTAACCCGGCAAGTAATGCCAGGTATATTGCCGAACTGGCTTTAACGCTCACTATAAAAGGGAATAAACTGATATCGAAATACGGACAGGGACAATTGATTGATGTATCGAAGCTGAATATCAGATCAGAGCTTTCCCAATTCTCGGACCAGTTTAATGCCATAAAGGAATTTGTATCGAAACCTATCGGTATATTTACCAAAACAATAAGCAGCCGCGACGCTTACTTCGGGCCGTCGGCATTTGTCGATCTGATTCATACCATACAATTGGACATTGCAAAAGCGGATATTTCCTTTGCTGCTCCTTTATCGTTCGATACCGGGATAAAAGCAGATACCATATACATACGCGATATGTTTAAGCTGTACAAATACGAGAATATGCTATACGCTATGGAACTTACAGGACAGGAAGTAAAAGATTTTCTTGAATTTTCGTACGGTTTGTGGTTGAATCAGATGAAAAGTCCTGACGACCATTTGTTATTGTTGTATAAAAAAGATTCGACCAGCATGCGTAACGGGCGTTTTATCAATCCGTCGTACAACTTTGATTCGGCTGCCGGAATTATTTATGAGGTCGATGTAACAAAACCGCTTGGTAGCCGGGTTCGTATTTTAAAAATGGCAAACGGACAAGAGTTTCAGTTGAATAAAAAATACAGGGTAGCCATTAACTCATACCGCGGTAATGGGGGCGGCGACCATTTGATAAAGGGCGCCGGTATTCCGAAGGATGAACTGAACAGCAGGATCGTATACGCTACGGATGTTGATTTACGTTATTATTTAATGAAATGGATTGAAGACCAGAAGATAGTTAATCCGGTATCGTTAAACGAATGGAAAATAATCCCTGAAAATTGGGTAAAACCGGCAGCAAAACGCGATTATGAATTGCTTTTTGGGAAAAGATAGTTTTTGAAAGAATGGTGCAAAGTACAAATGATATATTAAAAAACGGTAGGCTATTACCGTTAGTCGAAGATTTTTATACCATACAGGGCGAAGGTTACAATGCCGGCAAGCCTGCCTACTTTATACGTTTGGGCGGGTGCGATGTGTGCTGTAGCTGGTGCGATGCCCGCTTTACCTGGAATCCGAAGCTTTTTCCGCCGGTTAATGTGGAAGAAATTGTTACATGTGCAGCTTCGTTCGAGGCAAAAGCAGTAGTTGTTACAGGAGGAGAACCTTCATTATATCCGTTAGATTATTTGTGCGAGTTATTGAAAGAAAAGGGAATCCGGACTTTTATCGAAACATCGGGAGCGCACCCATTAAGCGGTATTTGGGACTGGATTTGCCTGTCGCCGAAGCAGAATCAACCGCCGTTAGATGATATTTTTAAGCGGGCTAACGAGCTGAAAATAATTATACAAACGTCCGATGATTTGAAATGGGCTGAAGAAAATGCCCAGAAAGTATTACCTGGTTGTTTATTGTTTCTCCAGGCCGAGTGGAGCGTTTATCAGAATATAACACCGGTAATAGTTGACTATGCAAAGCAACACCCAGAATGGAATATTTCGATACAAATGCATAAGTTTATGAATATACCCTGATAAATTGAGAATTGGCAGGTATCAGGTGATGAGTATCACGTATAAAGGTTTTTAAATTAAATATATGATTTGCGTAGTGAGATATGCGAAAATCATAATACACAATACGCTGTGCACATGCCACACTTCACGATACATCATCTAATTAACTTATAAATAATGGAATTACGAACAGCCAACGTTGTCCGCTATATAATGTCTTTGCGCGAGGGAAGATCGTTATCCGCTTTGGTCGAAACTGATGATGATTTTAAATACGTATTAGTACTAAATCACGAGTTGTTTTGGAAAGGACTGAATTATACAATATGGTGATAAATTACTGTTAATTAATGGTATACATACGAATGCTCGAAATAGACCAATGCCCCGAAGTATAAAGCGCCTGCATATCCAGTTCATCCAGTATAAAGTCTTTCAGCATTCTGCCGACTTCCTGAGAATCGGAGGGAAGAACAGGAGGGAAGTCCCTGTTGATACCCGCTATCTGGGCAAAACATTTTCGCCAGCTATTTCTTCCTGTAAACGGTTGTATGTAAAATATTTATTGATATTCGTCCTTTCGGATTTGTAATCAGTCATGGTCGGGAAATTATTAATTCAGTAAGTCATTTTATATAAATTATTTAATCATAAATAAACGCTATTTTTAATCGCTTCCGTTTTCAAGTGGAGGTTTGAATGCCCTGAAAAGAGAAGACTTTAGCCAAAATATAAGCTTGTAAAATACTTCGACTAAAGCCTTTTTTAGATTATCTTTACCCTCGCCATGAAAAGCAGAGTATTTTGTCTATGAAACAGATATTTACATTCTTCCAATTACAACTAATTGCGAATCCCCTGCAACGGGTAGTGAACTACAACCTGGTCAGTGAAAGGGTATAAGTCGGGGTAGAATAGCCATTCGTAAGTCTGATTTCTGTTAAAGCGCTTCCCTGCAGAATAGTACCACCACCAGCTTTTGTCCTGTTAAAAACAATCCGGATAAGGTCTCCCGCCTGTAATGGTTGAACAGTAAGGGGTATACTTACGGATATGTATTGCCCGTTATTCCAATCAACAGAACAAACAGGCCGGGTTCCGGTAATCGTAGTCCAATTGGCTCCTGCATCTGCGCTTTTTTCTATTCTGACATTTATAAAGACTTTATCTCCTGAGTTTGCAGTTGCAAAGTAAAAGTTTAAAACCGCTGCAGCCTGGTAAGTTCCGTTATCATGGATTTTAAAGGCATTCTTTCCCGAATCGAATGTAACTCCAAGATTATTAAGCTCTATGTCACCATTCACAGGAGTTAATATTATGTCATTACAGGCATTAAAATCTGTTAGATAACTACCGTTGCTAAATATTGTTCTATTTGTGGAGGCAAAGAATATAGGTGACGCCACTTGCACTCCGGCAGGTTGCAAACCTAACAGGCCAGTATTGGCGTCTATATAGAGTTGCTTGGCTACGCTACTTGATGCAAGATTCAATTCACTGACATCCCTGACGGTTAATTTTCCGTTTACATCGAGAGATGTACCCGGATTATTGGTATTTATACCGACATTCCCACTGGTGGAAATGCGTAATCCTTCATTATTGTTTGCCTTTAGGATCAAAGGCTGGTTATCAGAAGTCCCTAAATAGTTTACGGCAGCATCCGTTCCTGTATTACCCCCGATCTTCCATGCCCCGGCATCGTCGCGGATACAAACCCATTTGTCCCCATTCCATGTATATATACCCGCCACAAAGGGAGAAGTTTCATTCACAT
Source organism: Prevotellaceae bacterium (assembly GCA_031263585.1). Taxonomy (GTDB): domain Bacteria; phylum Bacteroidota; class Bacteroidia; order Bacteroidales; family UBA932; genus JAISFN01. Next base: position 6,889 of record JAISFN010000147.1, read on the forward strand.
TATATACCGTTAATCCGGTATGAGCCGGATCCGCAGTGCCGGCAGTATAGCCTGGAATAGCAGGGGATAGCGAATTTATTACATCCAACTTAACCCTGGGCAACAGGAGGCCTTTGGTGGAATTTACTTGCGTATTGGATGCATCGGGAATATTCTCGTTCAGGTCAAGTATTGCTCCCTTTTTTGATGGTATATTGCTGCCGATAGTCACCTGGGCATGAAGTCCATAGCTCATAAATAACAAATTTAAAAGCATTAGGAATATTTTTATATTCCTCGCATAATTCTGTTTCCGTTCTAATCTTTTTTTATTCATAATTATATTTTACTAGAATTTATATTAGACCTTATATTCAATAAGATTTGAGATTGATGATTATGAGTAAATTAAAATTAGCGTTTTTAAAATTTGTTGATAATAAGCAAAATACAAAACAACATATATTGTAAATTACGGATAATAATACACAATAAGCATTTATTGAATATAAACTCTATTGAATAATTAGTTACATCGTTCTTTTCCGTTAGAGCAAACGCATGAAATTATATTTTATACTGGACTACCAAAGGTAATCCAGTATTTTTTATTTTTTACATCAATAATTTGATGCTTGATTGTTTTTTCATGCGTTTGCCCTGGCTCTTGATTCTTGATTCTTGATTCTTGATTCTTAACTCTAAAATCTATATAAAGTACAACAATTTATTATAAAAGAAGTTCAACTTACGTAAAATAACGGGTATATAATAGAGTCGGAAACAAGAAAATATTTCGACGGTATGTATATACAACGTCATAAAACTCAGTATTTTACACATTTAAAAGCGGAGTAGCCTGTTTAAGGAAATACGAATAAAACTCATCGCCGAATTTATTATTTATGCCTCCATACATATCTGTACTCCAGCTTGTACGCAATGATGTTAGTATGTATCCATTGTATCTGTCTTTAGTATACGGCAAAAATCAGATATTTGCTCACAATAATTTTAATATCAATAAAATATAATTGTTTTTGTTTGAAAAAGACTTTAAAATTTAGTCTATTTACAACTTCGTTCCAATTAGTTATAATGAAGATGAAAAATTTCAAAGTCGAGTGCAAAAGTACCTAATTAGTTTCAATTTTAAGCCAAAGGGTGGGAAAAAGAACATGTCCCGCGTAAAACTTTTTGAACAGTTTATTTGTGCGCTCTGCAAAGTGCAAACAATCAAGTTCTGCAAGCTCGCGACGGCATTTGAAACGCCTGCAAAATCGGATTCCGCGTTACGCCGTATTCAAGAGTTCATGGCGTAATATGCCTCGGACTCCAATTTGATCGCCTGCTTAATTTTCAAAACCGTAGCTCACAAACCGTCATTTAAACAGGTTAAGGATAGGATAAGTTGGAAATTCGGTAAAACTAATATCAACGTGCTGACGCTAGCTATCATGTATGACGGTGTTGCCTTTCCGATTTTAATTTCCATGCTTGATAAACTCGGCAACTCGCACACGCTGGAACGTGTTGAGGTTATAAACAGCTACAAGCAATTGGTTTGTATTGATATACCTGAAATAAATATCTTTAAATTTTTGCCATGTACTTAGTTGATAATTAGTAAATGAATAGATTTGAAAATAATTCTCACATTCTCTCATTAGCTAATAATAAGATCTTTATTCTTTAATCCTTATTCGATATAATGTTTAATATATGTAAATTGATAATGCCTAACCGTTACCATATTATCATTGCCTTCGGCGAGCTTGCATAGCTCGGTTCTGAACGAAGTGAAGAATTTGGAAAAAAAATGCTTCGTTTCACTTAACATGAACAACTTGATAGTGGTTTAGTATTAAGATTGTTATCGACAATATATACTCTAAAAAAACGTAAGGCTGTCTTAAAAGTCAGAATCTAACTCGTTCTTGCCATCTTGAGTAAAGTGAATGATCTCATTATCAAAAGAATTAGATTCTTTACCTCGTTCATAATAACAACTCGGAAGACTTTAGAGATAGCCTTACGAAAATATCAATTCTGTCTTATAAATGAACCACCTCGCCGTATGCGGCGGTAGCGGCCTCCATAATAGCCTCGCTCATAGTAGGGTGTGGGAATATTGATTTTATAATGTCCACTCCTTTAATGCCTTTATTGCGAGCCATAACAATACCGCCGATCATTTCGGTAACATTAGCCCCGATAAAGTGTGCACCCAACACCTCATCGGTTTTGGCATCCAGCGCTAACTTTACAAAGCCGTCGCGGGCGCCTGCCGCATTGGCCTTACCCGATGCCGTGTATGGAAATTTACCTACTTTAACTTCGTAACCTTTTTCAATAGCGGCTTTTTCGGTATAGCCTACCGATGCAATCTCGGGGGTAGTATATGTACAACCTGGGATATTATTGTAATTAATTGGCTTGACGTCCAATCCGGCTAATTTTTCGACACAAGCAATGGCTTCGGCCGAGGCTACATGCGCTAATGCTTGGGTATTAATAATGTCGCCAATGGCGTAAATGCCTTCAACATTTGTACGGTATGCTTTGTCTACCTTAATTTTTCCACATTCAACTTCAATGCCGAGTTCCTCAAGCCCTATACCTTCGATATTTGCGCTAATCCCAACGGCCGAAAGTACTACTTCGCATTCTACTGTTTCTGTTCCTTTTTTGCTTTGTATCCGTACCTTGCACAAATCGCCCGATGTATCAACCGACTCGGTGGAAGCGCCAGTCATTATTTTTATACCGGCTTTACGGAATGAGCGGCTCAATTGTGCCGAAACATCTTCGTCCTCCAATGGTACAATATTAGGTAAATATTCAACTAGTGTAACCTGCGTACCCATTGCATTGTAAAAATAGGCAAGTTCACTCCCTATTGCACCCGAGCCGACAACTACCATCGATTTCGGGCAATTCTCGGGAACCAAAGCTTGCCGGTAGCCAATAATTTTTTTACCGTCAATTGGCATCGAGGGCAAAACCCGTGATCGAGCGCCTGTTGCAAGGATTATATTTTTAGCAGTAACAGTCTGTTTTTCCTTGCTATCCGCACTGACTTCAACAGTGTTTTTGGCTGCAAGTTTGCCAAAGCCTTGTATAATGTCAATTTTGTTTTTCTTTAATAAATAATCTACCCCTTTGCTCATGCCTGCTGCTACTCCACGGCTGCGTTCAACTATTTTTTTAATATTCGGCTTTACTCCTCCGGATATTTCAATTCCGTATTCAGCGGCATGTTGTGCATATTCAAAAACTTGTACGCTTTTCAACAATGCTTTTGTAGGGATACATCCCCAGTTGAGACATATCCCTCCTACTTCGGCTTTTTCGATAATAGCAGTTTTCATGCCTAATTGCGATGCCCTGATTGCCGCAACATAACCACCGGGGCCACTGCCTATGATAATTAAATCGTATTGCATAACAAATAATTATATTTTTAGTTTTATTACTCGATTTTTACGAAAACAAAGGCAAAGGTAAGCTTATAATTCCAAGAAACTACTCCGATAAATATCTTGAATGTAATTTATTGTAAATAACACGGGTAAAAAACATATGAATGCGAATCTTGTTCCATTATACCGTATCCGGTATCGTGATTCAAATAAAAATGATTTTGTAATTTTGTTCTGTATTAAAATGGACAAAAAACAAACAATTGAGTTACTCGCTCCTGCAAAGAACCTTGAATGCGGAATAGCTGCCATTAATCACGGCGCTGATGCCGTGTATATTGCTGCTCCCAAATTTGGCGCCCGCGAGGCCGCCGGTAACCCCATAAGCGATATTGAGCAAGTTTGCAATTACGCACACCGTTATTATGCAAAAGTTTATCTGGTTTTGAATACTATTCTATACGAGGATGAACTGGAACAAGCCGTTAAAATAATTGCGCAGGCATACAATATCGGTTGCGATGCCGCTATTATACAGGATATGGGCTTGCTGGAAACCGGTTTAGCTCCAATTCCCTTATTTGCATCGACGCAAACGCATAATTATAAAGTTGATAAAATTAAGTTTTTGGAGTCTGTCGGCTTTCAGCGGATAATATTGGCGAGAGAATTGTCGTTGGATCAAATAGCTGAAATCCACCGGCAAACTACTGTTGAACTCGAAGCTTTTGTACATGGAGCGCTGTGTGTAAGTTATAGCGGGCAATGTTATATGAGTCAGGCAACTACATGGCGTAGCGCTAATCGGGGAGCATGTGCGCAGCTTTGTCGTCTACCATATGATTTATTAGATGAACAGGGAAATGTATTGGTTGATAAAAAACATTTCTTATCTCTGCGCGATCTCAATCTGTCGTATCATTTGGGTGAATTGATGGATGCCGGGATTTCGTCATTTAAAATAGAGGGGCGTTTAAAAGATATTTCATATGTAAAAAATATTACAGCACTGTACCGCAAGGAACTTGATAAGCTACTGAATAAGTCGGAGAATTATAAAAAAGCGTCATCGGGGGTCGTACAATTAAATTTCGAACCTGATGCCAGACAAAGTTTTTCGCGCGGATTTACGAGCTATTTCTTAAACGGACGCGATAAAGCATTAGCCTCGTTCGATTCGCCGAAATCGAAAGGGCAATACATTGGCAAGGCGCTGAAAAAAGAAGCGGATTTTTTTATTATCGATTTGGAAATTGTGCTGAACAACGGCGATGGGATTTGCTTCATCGATAAATCGGGCATATTGCAAGGCACTCGTATAAACCGGGTGGAGGGAAATAAAGTTTACCCTTTGAATATGAAAGGGATAAATGCAGGGTTAGAAATTTACCGCAACTTTAATTTTCAGTTCGATAAAAAACTTTCGGGAGAAAGCGCTGAAAGAAAAATAGCAGTGGGTATATGTTTTGAATCGTCAAAAGATAATATCCGTTTAACAGCTGTTGATGAGGATAATATATCGGCGATACTTACAGTTCCCCAAAACGGAGAACCGGCTAAAAATGCGGGTAGAGCGCTTCAGTCGTTTCGTGAACAACTGAGCAAAACAGGGAACTCGATATTTACAGTTAAAAGTCTTGTTATTGAAGTTGATGAAGTTTGCTTTTATCCGGCATCGCAGATAAATGCATGGCGACGGGAATTGATTGATTTACTGAAAAAAAAGAGAACGGAATTGTATAAACGGCCTTTTGTTGTGCTGGAGCCCAATTCTATTCCTTACCCCGGTGATAATTTGGATTATACGGCAAACATCGCAAACTCATTGGCTGCGAAGTTTTATTGCAGGCATAGGGTTAAAAACTTTGCACAGGCATTTGAAATTGTTGGAAATGTCGGTAAAACAGTACTCATGTTTAACCGTTATTGCATTAAGTACGAAATGGGATTTTGCCCGCGTAAGCAAAATGCCGAACCAACGGGTAATTTATACCTCCAAAATAGTAATAAACAAAAATTTAAATTAGTTTTTGATTGTACGAAATGTGAAATGCAAGTTGAGAAACAGGGGAATTAACTTTTTCAAAAATACATTTAACTGTTTTTAAATCAATATATTTATATCATAACAAATCTTTAAAAAGAAACTTATGCGTAACATGATAATGCTTATTTGTTATATTTTAATTTAAATAGTTTAATTATAGACTATTACATCAAATATACTGTCGCTTGAATCTTTTGCACCAAAACCTATCTTACATTACGAGGACTTTGTCTCCCGCAATTTTTTGTCCTGCGGACAAAGCCGAAGGAAAGGCTTATGCTCATCATTACCCGGAGTCTCAGGCTGACTCATGATACGGTTCCTCCCTCTTCTATAACGTGTACATGTACATTAGTGCCAGCAACTTTCGTTGAGTTGCTACCACGGTTATCATGCATTTACCTTTCTTTTCCTTCAATTGTTTGTAATATTCTTCGGTTGGCGCGTCAAATCTGATTTTTGAAACAGTCGACATATAAAAGGCTTTTCGTATGCGACTGTTTCCTTTCTTGCTGATTCTACTCTTTCTTCTATCGGCTTGATGTTTTTATCCAATAAGGATATCATTTTTTTCGTTCGGTCGATGGGTTCCTTGTTCGGTTTTTCCCGATATGCAAGGGCATGCAAGTAATTGGAGAAAGTTATGCGTTGTTTAACAAGCATATCGCGTTCGCGAGTCAACTATTTTATTGTCAGCAGGATTACGCTGACCGGTTTCCATTCCCGCATATGCCTTTCCAAGCTCGTCCGCGCCAAAACAAGAGGGGAGTCTTATCTGTCTTGGACTCTGTGCCCAAGCTTTTCCCGCACTTTTTGCATGGCCAGGAAGTGCCACGTGAACCGTTAACCGCGGTAGTAGGCTAATTGTGTTTTAGAATTACCGGAATATCCCACACAGCCTTTTCTCGTTCGTTTTATGCGAGATTTTATGATATTTTTGTTCATATCCCTAAGTACTTTGTCCAAGCTCGATGGAAACAAAGGATAGAGACGATTTCTCGAGCACGATATCGCCTAGGCATGTATATTGCTAAAAGTGAAGGAGCCGATTTCCAGTTATTCCGCCTTTCAAGTTTACAATCCCAGAGAGTGAAAGATATCTTTATTGCCTGTACGGATAAGCCGACCGGATTTGCCGATGCTGTCAAGAGTATTTTCCCTAATGCTGTAGTCCTAATCTCCATTGTATGTCAGACTCGTAACTCCATCAAATATGCAGTCGGTAAAAATCAGAAGGAGTTTATGCGAGATCTTAGTCCGGTTTACCGGGCTGCCGGTAAAGCTCAGGCAAAAGCCGAACCGGACAATCAGGAACTCAAATGGGTGATGATTACCTGATCATTATAAAACCCCGGCGCGATAACTGGGGCAGGCTCCCGGATTACTTTCATTATCTGGATGATAGTACGCGGATGATATACACTGCATATGCCGTTGGAGGTTGTCTGCATTAAATCAGAAAACTTACTAAAAATAAAGGAGTTTACACCAATGATGCCGTTTTGGAAAAGCTGGTCTATCTAGCTTGCCGCAACATCAGGAAGAAATGGAGCATACCGCTCCGGAAATGGAGTAAAACAGCTCAATAATAGTACATTATATATCAATACAGATTTAAACTGCCGGATTAATAACAATATCTTTAATATTTTATTTTTTATAAAACCAACAAAACAATGGTGATGCTTTATACCAGAGAAGCAAAAAAACTCAAGTTCAACATTACTCATTGGAACAATCAATGTCCAAATAAGGCTTGAGTTATAGAGAAAAAAATTAAATGACACAGTTTAATTTACACGCCTTTTTATTTTAAGTGGTCAAAAATGGAATTAGATCTTAATTGACACTTTAAAACTTTTAACTTATCGGATAATTATTTTTTCTTTTCAAACGCCCTCTGAGCTTTTGGAGAGGGAATTTGAGGAGATAAAATAAAAGTGCAGGCATACCACAAAATGCCTTTTAACCTGTATAATCAAATACTAACTTTTACAACTGACTCCTGTTTTACAGCTAAACTCAGTTCTTTTGGGAATTTACTAAATGCCAAAATATTTTACTTTAGAGTTGTATCATCATCGTTAATTTTAAATTCATCCTCAACGCCTTTAATACCATCTTTAAAGCTTTTAACACCCTTACCCAATCCCCTCATTAGTTCGGGAATTTTTCTGCCTCCAAAAAGTAACAATACTAATAAGGCAATAACAATAATCTCAGGCATACCAAGACTACCTAAAAAGAGAAATTCGCTCATCTTGTTAACGGTTTTACATTAATTGAATACGCAATCAGAATAAATAAATTATCCTTTCAATAAAACAAAGATAGGTAAAAAAATAAATCCGATGTGCAAAACACTGGATTTATTCGTACCAACAATATTTACTATGTTATTTCACTTTTTAACGTTGTTCTGTAAATAAGATGCAGATGCAGGTGTCTCAGTTTCCATAGGAAGCAGCAAACTTGTGTTAGTCTTTAGAGATTTAAAAGAGTTGCAGAATGTTTTTAGTATATTATCAGAAGGAGGAACAATAGTAGCTCCTTTGGAAAAAACATTTTTCTCTGAATCAATGGGAGAAGTTATAGACAAGTTTGGCATCCGCTGGCTAATAATGATGACAGATGAAGATTATGGAGGATAAAATATTGTGAATGTTATGATTGACAGGTTTTCAATAAGAAGACCAGTCAATTCAAAAAGAATATATATCTTTTACATTTTTATCATATCTATGAATAGAATCGACCGCTTATCAGCTATATTAGTATAATTACAATCGCGTTCTTTAATAAAATCCAACGAGATTGCAGAACGATTTGGAATCAGTTCACGAACCGTTTATCGTGATATTCGAGCATTAGGAGAAACAGGGATTCTCATAATTGGAAATCCCGGAGTTGGATATTCTTTCAGTTAAAGGATTTACACTTCCACCACTATACTTGGTCAAAATACGATCGAACTTACTTCGATTGAGAAATGAAGCCATTTGAGCAAAAACGTATTTGTTTTGAAACATATGCTATCAGATTAATCTGAAACAAACCTATAAATTCAAGTCTGTTCGCTCGAAAAACCTCATTCCGAAATATGATATTCTGGAAGAAGAGTAGATTAATGTGATAATGTGCTAATATACTGATGTAATAATATGATAATTTTCTTTGTCATGCTGAACGTTAGTGAAGCATCTTGTATTTCGATAAGACAGAAATCCCTCACTTCGTTCAAGATGACAAAACTTGTCAACCAACAGGTAAACACATCAGCACATTAACAAATCCTTGTTATACATGATAAATGCTTTTGTTAACTTTGCAACTCATTTTTTGATGTAAAGCAGTTTAGACATAAAGCGATATGATTGTATTGGAAAAAGCTTTGCAACAACGGGTTCTAATACTCGATGGGGCAATGGGCACTATGGTTCAACGGTACGGATTACAAGAAGCCGATTTCAGGGGGGAGCGTTTTGCAAAGCACCCGCAACCGCTTAAAGGCAACAACGATATACTAACACTTACACGCCCTGATATTATCGGCGCCATACACAAGCAATACCTTGACGCCGGAGCCGATATTATAGAAAGTAATACGTTTAACAGCAATTACATATCGCAAGCCGACTACGGAACCGAAAAACTGGTTTACGAACTGAATAAAGCTGCAGCCGAACTTGCCCAGAATGTCGCCGATGAATATACCCGACTTACCCCCGACAAACCCAGGTTTGTTGCAGGTTCGATAGGTCCTACCACTAAAATGGCGTCCTTGTCGCCCGATGTAAACGACCCCGGATACCGAACAGTTACTTTTGACGAACTTGTTGAATTGTACACTGAACAGGCACAAGGACTGATAGATGGCGGTGTTGATGTTTTTTTGATAGAAACTGTAATCGATACGTTAAATGCCAAGGCTGCATTATTCGCTATCTGTCGGCTGCTCGAAAAAACAAACCGGCATATCCCGATAATGCTATCGGTAACTATAACCGATGCCAGCGGGCGTACGTTATCGGGACAAACTATTGAGGCTTTTCTTTGCTCTGTTTCGCATTACCTGTTGTTAAGTATTGGCATAAACTGTGCTTTAGGAGCCGAACAAATGCGACCGTTTGTTGAACAGCTATCGCAAAAAGCCCCTTTTTACATCAGCATACATCCTAATGCCGGACTGCCTAACCAGTTGGGGCAATATGACGAAACGCCCGAACATATGGGGCGCGTCATCTGTAACTATATGGATGACGGCTTAGTAAACATCGTAGGTGGATGCTGCGGAACTACCCCTGAACATATACAACAAATCGCCAGCTATGCCCAAAACGCTGTCGTACGAATACCTGCCCAAACCGGTACCGACATGCAATTATGCGGACTTGAAGTTTTGACAATCAGTAAGGAAAATAATTTTGTGAGCATAGGCGAACGTGCCAATGTTGCTGGGTCGACCAAGTTTGCACGGCTGATACGCGAAGGCAAATACAACGATGCTCTCGAGATTGTACGCGAGCAGGTAAACAACGGGGCGCAGATAATCGATATCAATATGGATGACTCGATGCTCGATGCCAAAACCGAAATGGTGCGCTTTCTTAACTTAATAACTGCCGAGCCCGATATTGCCAGTGTACCTGTAATGATTGATTCGTCGAAATGGGATATTATCGAGGCTGGGTTAAAATGTCTGCAAGCTAAGTCCATCGTTAACTCTATCAGTTTAAAAGAGGGCAAAGAAGTTTTTAAACAACGGGCAAAACGGATACATGAGTACGGAGCCGCAGTTGTGGTAATGGCTTTTGATGAGCAGGGGCAGGCAGACAGTTTCAATCGTAAAATAGAAATTTGCAACCGAGCTTACCGCATACTTACACAGGAAGTTAAATTCCCCCCGCAAGACATAATTTTCGACCCGAATATATTGTCGATAGCTACCGGGATTGAGGAACATAACAATTACGCAGTCGATTTTATTGAGGCGGCAAAGTGGATAAAAGAAAACCTGCCGTATGCTAAAATCAGCGGCGGCGTGAGTAATCTGTCATTCTCCTTCCGAGGGAACAATGTTGTACGTGAGGCCATGCATTCGGTATTTCTGTATCATGCTATTAAAGCCGGTATGGATATGGGAATTGTAAATGCCGGTATGTTGCAGGTATATGACGATATACCCGCCTATTTACTACAAAATATTGAAGATGTAGTACTTAACCGCCGACCCGACGCTACCGAACAGCTGATTGAAATTGCCACTGGACTGAAAAATCAGGCCGCTAAAGCCGTCAGCAATAATGCGCTCGACTGGCGCAAGCTGCCTCTTGATGAACGTATCGGCTACTCGCTGATAAAAGGCATCGAAACTTTTATCGACAGCGATATGGGCGAAGCTTTGCATAGCTTCCCGCGGGCAATCGATATTATTGAAGGCCCATTGATGGTAGGCATGAATAAGGTCGGCGACCTTTTCGGCGATGGAAAAATGTTTCTCCCCCAAGTCGTTAAAAGTGCCCGCGTAATGAAAAAAGCCGTAGCCTACCTGCAACCGGCCATCGAAGTGCAAAAAACCGAATCAGGCGATATGTCGTCGGCCGGGAAGATACTTATAGCCACGGTTAAAGGCGATGTACACGATATCGGTAAAAATATCGTATCGGTTGTGCTGGCTTGCAATAACTACAAAATTATCGACTTGGGGGTAATGACGCCCGCCGAAAAAATTATTGAAGCGGCTATTGAACATAATGTCGATATCGTGGGTCTGAGCGGGCTGATAAGCCCATCGCTGGAGGAAATGATAAAAGTCGCAAACGAGATGCAGCGCCATAATTTAAGTATACCTTTGCTCATTGGGGGAGCCACTACATCCAAGCTCCATACGGCCATAAAAATAGCACCTTACTATAACGGCCCCGTTGTTTATGTAAAAGATGCTTCGAAAAGCGTCCCCATTGTCAGCAGCCTGTTATCAACCGAACATCGCGATGGTTTTGTTACAAAACTGAAAAACGAATATAACGAACTGGTTGATACCTATAATAACCATAAAGAGAAAATCCGTTACCTTACGCTGGAACAAGCACGCGCCAATAAACTGAAAATCGACTGGGCTATACAGCCACCTATAAAACCCAAATTTACAGGCATTAAAGTTTTTAACGATTATGATTTAAGCGAAATACGACAATACATAAACTGGGATTTCTTTTTCAACCTTTGGCAATTAAAAGGTCGCTACCCTGCCATACTCAATGATCCCGAATACAGTGACGAAGCCGTTAAGCTCTATAACAAAGCCAATCAAATGCTTGACGATATAATAAGCAGCAAATACATTACAGCAAAGGCCGTTATAGGCATATTTCCGGCCAATTCCATCGGCGACGACATTTTAGTAAAATACCTTGGTGGTACAACAAAATTATCCTTCCTGCGTAATCAAATACAAAAAACGGATGGCAGTGCAAACCCCTGCCTGGCCGATTTTATTGCTCCCGAAAGTAGCGGCACAAGCGATTACTTGGGAACCTTTGCCGTAAGTACGGGTTTTGGCGCGGATAAAATGATTGAAACCTATAAAAACAATAAGGACGATTATTCGGCAATAATGCTCGAAGCGTTAGCCGACCGCCTAGCTGAAGCATTTGCCGAACTGATTCACCTGTACATGCGGAAAGAGTGGTGGGGATACGCGGAAAATGAGAATTTATCGACCACCGAATTATTGAAAGAAAAGTACTGGGGTATCCGGCCAGCCTATGGTTATCCGGTCTGTCCCGACCATTCCGAAAAACGTACGCTATTCGATTTATTACAAGCGGAACAAAATACGGGAATCAAGCTTAGCGAAAGCTATATGATGATTCCGGCGGCATCGGTAAGCGGTATTGTATTTGCCCATCCGCAATCGCGTTATTTCAGGGTCGACAGGATATCGAAAGACCAAGTCGGCGACTATGCCAAACGAAAAAATACACCCATAGAAGAAGTAGAATCAAATTTATCAATAAATTTGAATTATCTATAATTCATTTTTTGACCTGAATTTTACCATGAAATTTAAACTAAAACTTTTTCGAAAAAGAAAACTGCCGGTGCATTATGTTTGCCGCAATTGTAGCGCTCAATTACACGGACGCTACTGTCATGCTTGCGGACAAGATCTTTTTTCTAGAGTACAACGGTCGGTTATGTACAAGGCAAAGTTATATGATATGTCCATCTGTCGAAGTTTTTCTGGTTTATTTCAATTATATTTTTCTCTTCACTTACCTCTTTGTTAAATTACGAAATAAAAAAATCCAAAGAAACTCCTGCTTACGATATTATTGAAAATATCGACACTAATGTATTGGAAAATAAAAATCTGGATATACCGCAAGTAGTGAGGGACTCAATAGCCACACAATTGAAAATTGCAAAAGAAAAGATTAACGCAGATCCAAATACCCACAAAGCCCATAAACACAGACTCGGAACAGAAAATTAACGAGGAGGCACTTAAAAAAATCTGATCTCTTATGCTCCGTATGCAATGTTTCTTTTATTGCCTTTCTTTGCTTTTTTACTTCGCTTGTCTTTTTTCAAAAAAAAGGCCATTATTATGTTAATTATATGATATTTATCGTTTATCTCCATTCTTTTGTGTTTTTAGCTTTTTGAATTATCATGCTGTCGAGTATAATTTTCTCATCGACTGAAATTCCGGATATAATTTATTTACACATTCAACCGTCTATTATTTTTCAAAATATTTATTTACACATATTTATAAACATGATTTATATTTGTACAAGACAAGGTTCCGCAATTAGTGATGCTTTGCAAAAAGTACCGTATGGCAAAGATGTATTTATTCGGTTCGGCTACCACCAATGCTTTTAATGAAAACAGCGATATTGATTTTCTGGTTTCATTTCAGGATGATGTTACACTGGAAGAATATGCCGATATTTTGATTTGATGTTTGAAATAGAGGATATTTTTGGGAGAAAAGTGGATTTAATAATCGAAAGAACCTTGTCTAATCCTTATTTTACCCGTAGTGTAGAACAACGTAAACAGCTGATATATGCAGCTGAAGATTCAAAAATATTTGTTTGATATTCAAACTTTAATCGATTCCATACATGAGTATCGGATTATTCATGCCTACGATAGTGTAGATAATGAGATCATTTTAGGAATTGTAATTAACTACTTACCTAAACTCATAGAGGATATCATTAGCTTGCTTGAATAATTGTTTCACCGGATATAGATATGTATGATGATATTCGTTTTTTATTCAAATATCCTCATATTTTATAGGAATATCAGCATACTTTCGGCAAAACATTTTTTATCTTTGACCTGAAAAACTTAAAATACTATGAAAACATACCTTAAATTATTCTACCTTCCTCTAATTGTTTTGTTATTTGCCGGATGCAAAAAACAAAGTTTAAATGAAGAAGATTTTCTTACGTATTACGAAAAAAACGATTTTAACCATACTCCCGGCTATGCCGAAACAATTGAGTATTGCAAGCTATTGGTAAATCATTCTGCAAAAATAAATTATACAACCATAGGCATATCTCCGCAAGGCAGGGAAATACCTTTGCTTATTGTTGATAAGGACGGAATGACAACGCCGGAAGGAATAAGGAAAACGGGCAGGTTGATTGTACTTGCCGAAGCTTGCATACACGCCGGAGAACCTGATGGTAAGGATGCAGGGCTAATGTTTATCAGGGATATTGGGCTTTACAACAAATACGAAAGTATTTTGGATAATGTATCGTTTCTATTTATCCCAATATTAAATGTAGATGGGCATGAAGACTTCGGAGAACATTACAGGATAAATCAGAATGGCCCTGTTGAGGTAGGTGCAAGGTTTACCGCCCAACGCTTTAACATGAACCGGGACTTTATCAAAGCCGATGCCCCTGAAACAAGGGCGTTTCTTAAACTGTATTCGCAATGGATACCCGAACTTTTTATTGACGTGCATGTAACCAACGGCGCCGATTTCCAGTATGTTTCTACTTATGGCCTCGATCAATGCGGTTATCTTGCTCCCAATATGTTGATATGGAGTAAAAATGTTTTTGAGAAAGAACTGAATGCCAAAATGAAAGAATCGGGCTATCCGATTTTTCCTTACTTTACCATGCTGAATATTCCCGATTTCGGTATCGGGATTTTACCTGATGTTTTTCCTCCGCAATACTCCAACGGATATGCGGCAGCCAATAACCGGATAGGATTGCTTATTGAAAATCACATATATAAACCTTATAAAGAAAGGGTTAATGCAACATACCTGTATTTTAAGCATTCGCTTGAAATTATCGGCCAAAATAATAAAACATTGGCACAGAAGGTTAAAATCGCCGATCAATACATCGCATCTCCTGAATTTAGAAGAGATTCGTTTCCGTTGATGTATAAACATGATATGAAAGAAAGCATAAATACAGATTATCTGGCGTGGAAAGATACTACAGTTATAAGCGACTTATCGGGTGGTAAATGGACATATTACAATTACAGCACTCCTGTTACAATACAATACCCCCTTTTCACTTCCTATAAAGAGGACGTAAAAATAAAGCTATCCGAAGCCTACATTATTCCCCAGGAACAACTCGAAACCATAGAACTCCTCGACATACACGGCGTATTTTATGAAAGGTTAGATAAAGATTCGATAATCGAGGTTGAAACTTACCATTTTACCGAAGCCGAATGGGCGAAAATACCTTACGAGGGAAGGGTTACGCTTATTACAAAATACATTACCTTGCAGGAGAAAGTTAAATACCATGCCGGTGATGTAATTGTACCAAGCTCCCAACCCAAAATAAAAATTGTAGCCAATATGCTGGAACCTAAATCCCCGACATCATTGGTATATTGGGGGTTTTACAACAACTTTATTAAAGCCCCTAACGAATTCTGGATCCGGCTCAGTTATATGGAAGTAAAAGGCCGTGAAATGCTGGACAAAGACCCTGCCCTAAAATCGGAATTTGAGGAAAAGAAAAAGAACGATCCCTCTTTTGCTAAAGACCCTAATGCCATACTTAATTTTTTTATGTCGAAAATTAGAGAAAGCGTAGAGATTGGTGTTAATCGGTATCCAATAGGAAGAATCATGTAAAAAGGTAGTTCCTAAGTACATGACAAAAATTCTAAAACATTTATTTCAGGTATGGCGATTGGGTTAAGTAAGGCTATTGCAATAAGTTTTAATCCATATTTAAAGGAGCCTTTCGCCCGTTTTCCGTGTTTGAGGATTTTGATCGGTTTTACGTTTTCATTGGCAAGAACTCCCACGACATAGGCCCATGCAAACGCCACCGTGACGATGGAAAGTAAATTTTCAAAACGGCTTAAATCGGTTAAATGCGTATCCTCGATGTTGAAGCCGCTCGACTTTAAAGCCCTGAACGTTGTTTCAAAATGCCAGCGTTCTTTATAGTATTGCAGGGCGTTTTCTGGCTTGTTTAGCGATATAATTATTTTTAATTCAGACGCTTATCGTGGATGATTTTTGAGGCGGAAAGATACCGTTAATCCGGTAAATCGGATACGAAACTTTGCTCCCGCCGCATTTCAGGTCATTGAACGCCCAAAATGCATAGAATCGTTTGCCGTTTTTGGGATTTTCAACCCAAAAATTTTCACGGACGCGAATGTAATAGCTGATACCATTTTGATTCAAGCAGTTAATCCATTGCTTACCAATGAATTCGCGGTCGGCAAGCAAGCAGTCAATCAATAGTTTCTTCACCAAACAGTTCCACGCAGCTATTTATAATATCAACGCGTTCACGGGTGTGTGAATTACCGCGTTTGTTGAGCGTGGAAATCAGAATCGGGAAAGCAACACCGTCATACGCGATGGCCAGCGTGAGCACGTTAATATTGGTTTTACCGAATTTCCAGCTCGTTCTGTCCTTAACAAGTTTAAAGGGCGGTTTGTGAGGTATCATTTTGAAGATCAAGCGGGCGATCAAATTGGAATCCAGAGAATATCCCGCCATGAACCCTTGAATACAGCCTAACGCGGAACTAGACTTTGCAGGCGTTTCAAATACCGTCGCGAGCTTGAATAAGTTGA
This sequence comes from Prevotellaceae bacterium, assembly GCA_031263585.1. Taxonomy (GTDB): domain Bacteria; phylum Bacteroidota; class Bacteroidia; order Bacteroidales; family UBA932; genus JAISFN01. The sequence continues at coordinate 23,459 of JAISFN010000147.1, forward strand.
TTGCCTACACTGTTCATTTTTCTCGCCAGACTTTAGCTTAAAATTGAAATTAATTGGGTAGTTTTGTACTCGACCTTGAAATTGTCCGTCTTCATTATAATTAATGATTGAATCTAAGCTATAAATATACGAATTTTCAGGGTCGTTCCCAATTAAAAAACAATTATATTTGACTGATATTAAAATTATTATAATGAAATATCGAAATTTGTTATATACTAATGTAAATTTGTCATCAAAAATCAACAGATAAAATGATTGGCGATAAAAAATTATACGAAGTTTTAAACGATTTAGCTATTGGTTTTGACTATTATGAACATCCTCCGGCATTTACTGTCGAGGAAGCCATGCGGCGCTGGAAAGATATTCCGTCGACTCACTGTAAAAACCTGTTTTTCCGTAACCATAAAGGCGACAGGCACTATTTGGTAATACTGGAGGCGATACAGCAAATGAATATCCACGATATTGAAATACATTTGAAACAGGGTAAACTATCATTTGCATCGGAACAGCGTATGATGAAATATCTCGGATTAACACCGGGGTCGGTCAGTCCGTTCGGCTTAATACACGATAAAAATAACGAGGTTATCGTATTTATTGATGAAAACTTGCAAAAAGCGAAAAAACTGAGTTTCCACCCGAACCTGAATTCGGCATCCATAGTGATTAGCTTTAATAATTTAATCAAGTTTTTAAACTGGACTGGCAATGAGCACCGCTTCATAAAATTATACGATTGACAGAATAATGGAAAATAGTATCACTTTTTTAATCAGATGTGCGATATGCGAAAAATCACAATACGCTGTACGCATATCGTATTTAACATTTCACATTTAACCATTAATAAATAAACAATCACTAAAATGGCTGAAGATTTACATATACTGCAAAATTCATCGAAAGAAGAGCGATACAAGTCGCTTATACCTCAAATTAAGGCATTGCTCAAAGGTGAAACTGATAGTGTTGCCAACATGGCCAATATGGTAGCCGCATTAAAGCAAGCTTTTAACTTTTTTTGGGTGGGCTTTTATATTGTAAGGAAGAATGAGCTGGTATTGGCGCCGTTTCAAGGCCCGGTGGCTTGTACCCGCATAGCTTATGGCCGTGGAGTATGTGGAACCGCCTGGCAACAGGGGCGAACGTTAATTGTACCAGATGTCGAGGCTTTTCCCGGACATATTGCGTGCAGTTCATTGTCAAAGTCGGAGATTGTTGTTCCGGTTTTTACAAATAACGAAGTAATCGCTATACTTGATGTTGACAGTAACAAGCTAAATGATTTTGACAAGGTTGATGAGATTTATCTGACTGAAATTATTAAGTTACTAATACTAAGCTGATTTTGTTTACAATAAACATAATTCTGTCAAGTCAGGCAATAAATAAAAACTTACCGGAATGAAAATAATTGTGAAAAACGTAATCTTATTTTAAATACGATGGGCTATGTAGAACCTGATGACGACATTGTTGATTATGAAGAATATGGTGATGAAGATGATTTTAAAATACAAAAACTATCGGATAAAATTTACATTGTAGGCTCCGCAGATACAATTATCTTTGAAAAACCTTACATCAAATATTTTACAGGAGAAGTAAATAACAAAAATGCCCAACTACGGATTAATTATTTCCTGTCCTCGCTCGAAGAACTTGAAGGGCAATATCTGAAAACCGTTTATTTATATGTTGACGGAAACGATAAGATTTATTACTTTAGCTTGAAGAATAAAAAAGGATTATCAGCCGTAAATATTACGTATGATGATAATATCGTAGGAGCCGAGTGTCTTTACGATGTTGAATACTAGGACGAACAGCATGAAATAACTGTAAAAGCAAAGGAAAGCGGTTATATGTTAAATGAAAACGATATCAGATTTTCTGCATCCGACGGCCTGAAATTGAATTATTGCCAACGGGATAATAGTTTGGAATTAAGCTGATCATATCCTGTTTGACTTTACCTTGAATGGTGAAAATGTCATTTTTTCCACCACTGCACGGGCGCAAGCTTTGATATATCCGTCCTACTCATTATCCGGTGGCTTTTGGGAAAAAGATGCTTTCCTTCCTATTGATAAAATACAGCCATATTTAAAACTGAAATAATAACCTGATAAAATTCGAATCATGAAAAAAAGCTTTTTTATCCTGACTTTAGGCATACTCTTCATATCCTGTAACAATGAGATATTACCGCCCGAAGCTTACGGTATATTGCCTAGTGAACGGCAATTGAAATGGCACGAGCTGGAATACTACGGATTTATCCATTTTACGATCAACACATTCACCGACAAAGAGTGGGGTTACGGAGACGAAGTTCCCGACTTGTTTAATCCCAGTGATTTTGATGCCGATAAACTTGTTTCGATTTTAAAAGAGTCGGGGATGAAAGCGGTTATACTAACCTGCAAACATCATGACGGTTTTTGCCTGTGGCCAAGCAACACAACGGAACACACCATTAGAAAATCGCCCTGGCACAACGGTAAAGGTGATTTGGTGCGCGAAATGGCCGATGCTTGTAAAAAACATGACTTAAAGTTCGGGGTATATCTCTCGCCTTGGGATAGGAACAATGCAGCCTACGGTACTCCGGCCTATATTGATATATACCGCAACCAATTGCGCGAACTGCTAAGCAACTACGGTGAAATATTCGAGGTATGGTTCGATGGCGCTAATGGTGGCGATGGTTACTACGGTGGAGCCCGCGAAACCCGTAAAATTGACCGTACAACATATTACGACTGGCCGAATACATGGCAAACTGTGCGCGAACTGCAACCCGGCGCCGTTATATTCAGCGACATTGGCCCTGACTTGCGATGGGTGGGCAACGAAAAAGGATATGCCCTCGATCCTTGCTGGGCAACCTATACGCCGCAATCGCTCGATTCAAGCGGATTGGTTGCTCCAGGCTATGTACAGGATAAACTGGGACAAAACGGCACCCGTAACGGCGAATACTGGATGCCCGCCGAATGCGATGTATCTATACGTCCGGGCTGGTTTTGGCACGAAAGCCAAAACGGCAAGGTAAAAACTCCCGAACAACTCTTTGACTTGTACATCCGGAATGTAGGCTTGGGCGGGAACTTTTTACTTAACGTTCCACCCAATCGGCACGGACACATACACGAAACCGACGAAGCATCGCTCAGAGCTTTTGGCCGGATACTGCAAAACATGTACACGAAAAACCTGGCTGAAGGAGCAAAAATATCAGCCCCAAGCCGGGGCAAAGCCTATAAGCCCGAAAATTTACTGGATAACGATCCGGCTACTTACTGGGCTACTGTCGACAAAAGCACACAGGCTGAGCTAATCATGGAATTACCGCAAACAACCGAGTTTAATGTTGTATCCATCCGTGAATATATTCTGCTGGGGCAACGTATAGATAAGTTTACGGTGGAGGTTGACATAAATGGGGAATGGCAGCTATACGGCAAAGGCGAAAGTATTGGCGCACGGCGCTTGATTTATGGAGAAACCGTATCGACCGCCCGCATCCGCATAAAACTGGAAGCTCCGGTTTGTATTGCCTTATCGGAATTCGGATTATACGAAGCTTCAATTTAGAATTATAAATATAATATAAAAAATCAGTATGAAAACATATCGTAAGGAACTGTGGTTTGAAACCACAAAACGGCGCGAATTTATCAACATAACTCGGCAGATTGAGCAATGCCTGTTCGAAAGCGGTATCCATGAGGGATTATTATTATGCAATGCTATGCACATCACCGCCAGCGTATTTATTAATGACGATGAAAGCGGCTTGCATCAGGATTTTGAAAAATGGCTGGAGAAACTGGCTCCCGAGCTACCGCATTCGCAATATAAGCATAACGGCTTTGAAGATAACGGCGATGCGCATCTCAAGCGCCAGGTTATGGGGCGCGAGGTTGTTGTTGCCGTAACCTACGGTAAACTAGATTTCGGCCCGTGGGAGCAAATTTTTTACGGAGAATTCGACGGCAAACGCCGGAAGCGCATATTGGTAAAGATTATCGGGGAGTAATTTTCCCGAAAGTTTTGTCGCTTTCGTATGGGGTTAAATTAATAACGCGGCTTTATATTTAGGCACAATAAGCTTATTATAAGTAAATTATTATCATGTGGCAAATATTAAATTTGCGTAAATCAACTATTTGGCAACTGATGCAAACTTGCAGCCTGTGTCAATTATATTTTAAAAAAGAGATTCAATACGATAATTTGCCAATGTGCCAATATGTTTATTTGTCAATACATTAATATGCTTATTCTCAAATTAATGCATTGATTTATTAACGCATTAACGCATCGGAATATCAGCAAATTAGCAAATTATCATATCAGTTGTATTAACTTTACAAGAAATAAAATTTATATGGCATTTATATACTTAACTACACAAACTCTTTAACCACGAATCTTTCACGGAATAAGTAAATATAAGGAGTTATTTTGGAAATAACAAATCTCCTTTAGACTCCCCATAACTCTTCATACCGTTGGGGAATTTCCTAATCAATTCTTCCAAACGTTTTCCATCTATTACGTCAATCGCAAGATACTTTGGCTCTATGAAAGCCTGCTGTATAATTCCTTTGTCCTCATTGGAAAAGACTAACTGAATTTTTCCATTAATTATCACATTTGATTCAACAAGTAGTTTCTTACCTCTATTGAATGTAAGACAAACCACATCTCCGTTTTTGAAATCGCTTAGCATAAAGAATAATTTTGCTATAAAGATAATTACTTTATTAAAAGTAGCTTTTATAATTCTAAATTTTCATTTGTTGTTTTGTCAAAATAATTATATTTGTAATCTGAAAATTTTAAAAGAAAGCGTTAGCTTTTATTCTTGTGTCTGAAACTTAGGAAATTTCAATGCACAGCAAAAGTAAGCGCCAATGCTCATGCTATAAGCGTGGGCTTACTTTACTTGTTGTGACGGTATCCTAAGACCTCATACATGAATATAGCTAAAGTCCCACGCTTCCTCATTTTAAATTCTGCTTTAGGGACTTGGCAAAATAAACAGTAGCATGCTTTATGAAAAGTAAATCAACTGCGGCAATCTTAGCCTTTTTTCTTGGCGGCTTTGGTATTCATCGTTTTTATCTCGGTCAAACGGGATTGGGTATTTTATACCTTGTATTCTTTTGGACGTTCATTCCGGCGATTATCGCCCTTATTGATTTCATTGTCTTCTTAACAATGAGTGAGGAGACCTTTAACCAAAAGTACAACCAGACCTCAATTATCTTAAAGTCACAACAGGCGCCACCCAGCAACAATGTAAGTACGGTTGCCATCAATATGGGCGGGCAAGGCGGTTCTATAATTTCAAGCAGTGAAGAAATTAAAAAGCTGTATGAATTAAAAGAGAAAGGTATTATAACGTCTGAAGAATTTGAGCTTAAAAAAAAGAAGCTCTTGCTGTAATAAAGGCTCACCCGTAATAAACTGTCATAAGAATACGGGACTAAAGTTCCGTATTTTTAATATCACGATTTTTTGAATTTTATACGTGAAAAGTCTATGTAGGAGTCAAATTTTTCTTTTGCTCTAATTTCCATTTCATAAAGATATTCTTTGAAGGAATCTGCTGAAATTTTCATATCGGATAAGGGAACAGATATTTGAAAAGAGCTTAAATATATTTCATCCTCATGTATTTTGCCGTTAATCCCAATTCTTCGTTTTTTACTTTAGTGTATGTTGGGGTATCTTCTTATTATAATATAACCTTTTGTTAACACAAAGTCAATAAAAACCTCGGCGGGATGACTATTCCCTTTATCCGTATAGACCGTATCATAAGCGATACCCATTGGCTTCAATTTGGCTCACCTGCAAAATCCTGTGTTTGTACTATAGGTTAAAAAATGGAAAAGTTTATCTTTGTAGTCTATGAAAACAGAAAATCCATATGTAAAGTTGTTTCAACTCATTCTTCC
>JAISFN010000172.1 GCA_031263585.1 Prevotellaceae bacterium
AGAAGAAGTTCCAGAGACTATGAAAGCTTAACTGATACCAGCCAGGCGATGACACAATTAGCTATGATCAGAATTTTGCTTAATAGAATTTAATTAGAATTTCCTAACAGTTACTTAGAGTCTGTTTAAATTTAATACTTTCAGATATCAACAACTATTTACCCATTATCACTGTTAAAATAATTGTCTATGCAATTTAATAGTTAATTAAACTACGTTTTTATATAGCTACTTTAAATACTCTAGCGCTTTTTCCAATACAATGTCTTTTTCTGCTGAATAGTCATTTATATTCTGTTTAACAATAATATCCGGGATTACGCCCCATGCTCAAACGCTGGATAGTAGAGAGAACTTTCGCATGGTTTGATAAGTACAGAGGGCTTTGCCACAATTACGAATTAACTTTCGACTCAACAGAAGAATTGCCCAAAATTGCAACTATAATGTTATTATTGAACAAAATTTAAGCAGACTCTAAAAAGATATTTTTTTTGTTATATCGGAATTTATGTTTATTTTTGTGCTGGTATTTAACAGCAGTAGAATGATTACAATGGCGAACATAAACGTTACCTTTGCCACTCTCACAAAAGCGAAAGCCTGTAAGGGTTTGTTTTCTATGATGCTGCAATTTATTGTGGGGGGGGGGTAAATCACTTATTTATAGTGATTTGCGGAATAACGTAAACAGCCTAATATCGAATAGCATATTTTTTAGCATAGTTACAGCCGTGCCGGAGCAATCCGGTACGGCTTTTTTTGTTGCCATACCCAAATACATTGTCAGATTTATTCAGCCCGGCAACACCAACTAGAACAAATCTGCCGGATGGGATAGCCTGTTCGGCCTGTAGCGGAATAAAAATCCTGATGAATGAATCATCAAAAATAGTTCAATTAACAATTAATAAATAACAAGTTTAGAAGTTGCGCCCGACACGAACCAGGGAATTAAAAATGAAAAGAGTAAAATCAGCATTTAGTGTGAAAGCCGCTATCAGGCAATTCGCCATTATCGCTCTTGCGGCGGTATTTTCAGGGGTAATGCTTATGTCGTGTGACAAAGACGAAACACAGATCTACACCGTTACCTTCGATGCTAAAGGCGGCGCTCCGGCGCCTGCAGAGCAAAAAATAGAATCGGGCAAAAAGCTTGCAAAACCCAAAGACCCTGCGCTCGCAAACCACGAGTTTACAGGCTGGGCAACTGCCGACAACGCAGCGAGTTCGCTTTGGGACTTCGAGAGCGGAACCATTACCGCTAACATAACCCTCTACGCAAGGTGGAAAGCGGACGAAAAACCGGCTTCCAGCCTTATAGTGGGAAAGTTTAAAAGTCAAACCGGAAACGGCGATGCGGTATTTTATGCCGATTATGCCTCGGATACAAAATCCGGTACTGTGGTAAAAAGTTCGGCAACCGAAAAGGAGCTGGCCGGAAAAATTGAAGACGGCGACATCATCTTTAACTTGAGCGGCGTTTACGATACAGAGACCGGGAAGTTTTTCCTCTCGGCGGGGTCGGGCATTCTGATATTCTCGATTGCCGGAACGCTGATAGATGGTGTAATGAGCAGTACCGAAGCTACCGTAAAGGTTAAATCGGGCGACGATTGGACGGTTCATACGGTAGCCGTAACAGCTGCTGGCGACGGCGGCATTTCGATTGACGGAACGGTTTCCGACAGTCAGGAGGACGGACTGCCTGCGGCATGGTTTGGAAACTGGAAGATGATTAATGAAGAAGGGGAGCCGGAGTATTATACGCTGACTGCCTGGCAGTGCATCAATCTCGAAATGCCCGATGAACCGGCAGGATTTCTTGATATTGTTCCGCTTGTCGGCGGAGGGCTGGAAATGATATGGGATATGTATGTGCATTACGCAGATGTCGATGATAAAGGAATTTATAATGAATGGACTGTAAAAGAGTTTTGCAAGATATGGATGGAACAGTCCGGACAAAATCTTTTGGTTACGGTATTTGAAGACTCCATGAATGAAAGCTATGCAGTCGCAAAGGCATATGATACCGCAATAGCCGATGCCGAGAGCAGGTACGGAGTAATATTTACCCGCCCATAAGATGCCGCCGTCAACTCTACACGCATTTAAAAAAACATTACTGACGGCTGCATTCGTTCTCACCTGCCTGTGTTATGAATAGGTATATCATTGAGAGATATCTAAACCATGATTTTATGTTTGAAAATAAGAAAGAGAAGATGGAAATGAGGGCAAGAGCTGGTGAGTTAGAAACCTTGTATGTATAAACAACAAAAACAGAGTAAGTTATTGATCAAAGGGCTTTCAGATTTATAATTGGAGGCCCTTTTGTGTTTTTATCAACTAATTAAATTTCAAATAAATGAAATGATTCATTTCAACGGGGTTTTTCCATCTTTGTTTTTCTTTCTCGAAACAGATAAATAACACAGTTGTCCGTTTACATAATAGAAATGAAAGTTATGTATTTGATATAATTCCATGGTTTATCCGTTTTTTATAGTGGGTCTTCGGGTTGAAAGTTTCAAATAAAAAAGTGCGGAACTCCATATCTTTTTTGTTGAATATTTTACTGAGTAATAGTATCAACTAATATAATTTACGCTACATTTGTGCGAAATTTGATAATATTATTTCCATGTCTCATTTTGGCGAATTATTATCCCTGGCTGTTGCATTTTTCTGGACAGGTTCGGCGCTTGCATTCGAATATGCGGGTAAACGTATAGGTTCCCTTATGGTTAATATCCTAAGGTTGATTATCGGCGGCATAATGCTGGGAGGCCTGCTATGGATTATCAGAGGCAATCCGCTACCGGCAGGAGCCGATACTGAAACATGGGCATGGATGTTACTATCGGGTTTGGTGGGTTTTGTATTCGGCGATATGTGCTTGTTCCACTCCTATTTAATTATTACTTCGCGGTTTTCACAACTTATAATGACCTTGGCGCCACCTACTGCAGCTGTTTTCGGCTTTTTGATATTGGGCGAACATATGCGCCCGATGGGAATAATTGCAATGATTGTTACCTTATTAGGCATAGGTATGGCTATTTTTAGCCGTGGCGGAGAAAGCAAAAAAACGGGGATAAAGCTTAATTTGCCTTTAAAGGGCGTACTTTTGGCTTTTGGAGGAGCAATAGGGCAGGGTTTGGGTATTGTACTCAGTAAAAAGGGGATGGAATCGTATGCGGTATCTAATAATATAATAGCAAATCAAACCGATAGTTCGATTTATATTCCTTTTGCAGCAACCCAGATACGGATTATTGCCGGAATTGTAGGGTTTATCTTAGTTATACTTTTTATGAGGCAGGCACACCGCCTACGCCCCGCTCTGAACGATAAACGGGCTATGGCCAGCGTTACAATCGGGTCGTTTTGCGGGCCGTTTGCAGGGGTATCGTTATCATTAATGGCGGTACGTTACACCGAAACGGGAATTGCATCGACCATTATGGCTCTTGTGCCTATCATTATCATAATACCTTCGATGCTGTTATTTAAACAAAAAATAACAGTAAAGGAAGTAACCGGTGCAATTATCTGTGTAATTGGTGTAGCTTTGTTTTTTATAGAATAAATTATCTTTATTTCCTTTTATATCTACCTGATACATTCATTGTAACATACTTAGCCGAATTTAAATTAAACATAATTGATAATTTCTATAAACTTAATACATTTATAAGTATTCAATAAAATATAATGTAAATCATATATTTATGAGGCAATTATTATTCAGTATTGATATATTGCATATTGGAGGAAAGACAAACTCTATCCTCTTGCATAGAATCAGGCAAGTTTAAAGAAAAACTTTCAAAAAAGACGTTTCGTGTCTGTTTTGTAAAAAAGGCGATTAAATAGGGAGACTTGATTTGGGGAGCAAGTTATCTCCACGACGGTTTTCAGGCCGTAATCCATACAGCCAATCGGGAGCCGGACAGAGGGCAAAACTCATTTTTGGAATATCTTCCGGCGTCCTCTTTGTCGAACGAACATCATGTAGCCTTTGAGCTTGAACCGAAGATTATGTACCGATTCTTTGGGATCTTCCCTCGGGATGGCTTGTATTTCTTTTTCTTTCTCTACAAGTTGATTAATAGCGTGAGCTATCTGCAATAAACAACTACCCTCAAAGAAGGTGGTTGTTAAAACTGAATAAAAAATCATATTTCTGGAGTTTCATCATTAACAAATTTACATATTCTTCTTTGTAAATCCTTTACAATGATAAAAGAATAGATTTTTCATCCAATTTAAAATGTGACAAATCTAATAATACCACCAAATTTTGAGAGCATGTTTCTCTCCTGCTATCGCTCATAAAAGTTTCATGCCTATGCCTTCGATACCACTTAGGATATGTTGAAACTTGATATTTGGCAAAATTTTTAAACGATGGATTCTGTTTAGTGTCGACTCTTTTTGTTTTTGACTAATTCTACAAAACTTGTAATTTTGTTGTTTGCAAAACCCGTGATTAGATGAGTAAATTTTTTGTTGGTTTATATAATTTCTTCCAAAAACATAAGGCATTGCTGTACCTGTCGCTTGCTGTTTTTACAGCTACTATGGTTTATTGCGCTCTTCAAGTAAAATTCGACGAAAACATTGCCCATTTTTTCCCCAACACTAAGGATACCAAAAATATTTCGAAAGTATTCGACAATCTGGATGTAAAAGATAAAATTATTGTCATGTTCACAGCTTCCGATTCGATAGAAAAAGCGGGTGCAGATGAACTGATTGCAATAGCCGAAACATTCGGCGATGAGCTATTGCAACAAACAGGTAATGGGTATATCAAGGATATTTTGCTTAAAATTGATGATGATTTAAAAAAACAGGCAAGCGATTTTGTATACGACAATTTACCCTTGTTTTTATCCGAAGAGGACTACCTGCGCATAGATTCGCTGCTATTTCGCGATCGTATTGCAGGGATAATGTACAAAAACTATTTGAACCTCATCTCACCGGCGGGTATAGTAATGAAGGAGTATATTGTACGCGACCCTTTGGGTTTGGGGACTCCGGTATTGAAGTATTTACAGAATTTTCAGCCCGAAGCGGATTACCAGCTTTACGACAATTATATTTTTTCCAATGATGGCAACGCCCTGCTGATGTTTATTACCCCGGCAAACAGCATGGGCAATACCGATAAAAACGAGGTGTTAGTTAACTCGATAGAAGATGGAATTGTCCGTTTGCAAAATCATTATCCATTGGTAAGGGTAGAGTATTTCGGGGGGCCTTCCGTAGGAGTGTACAACGCCCGCCAGATAAAGGCCGATACCCTGCTTACCGTGCTTATATCCTTATTGGTTATTATTGTATTCATGTCGCTGGTATTTCAGCGTAAGGTAGATATTTTGTTGATTATTACGCCGGCTATTTTCGGAGCTCTTTTTTCGCTTTGTTTTATTTATCTGATAAAGGGAAGCATATCGGCTATTGCGGTTGGCGCTGGTGCGATGGTTTTGGGCATTGCTTTGAGTTATTCAATTCACATGATTGCTCATCAAAACCATGTTTCGTCGTCCATGCAGTTAATCCGGGAACTGGCTTATCCGCTTACGGTGGGCAGCTTTACAACCATTGGGGCTTTTCTGGGGTTATTGTTTACAAATTCCGGATTATTACACGATTTAGGATTATTTGCGGCATTAGCCTTAATCGGTACAACGCTGTTTTGCCTTGTTTATCTTCCGCATTTTTTAAACGGACAAATACACCAAAAACAAAATAAAATACTACGGGCAATTGAACGGGTTAACGCTTACCCGTTCGAAAAAAATAAAGGGCTTATCGGGGGGATTTTGCTGGTGACGGTTATTTGTTTGTTTACTTCGAGGTTTGTATGCTTTGAGAGCGATATGACGAGCCTGAGCTATGAGCCGAAGCATTTGAAACAAACCGAACAGCGCTTGGCGCAATTATTCAACAAGGATAAACAAACCGTACTTTTTGTAACGATAGGCAATAGCTTAAAAGAGGCGATTTATAATTACGCCCAAACGAATACTAAACTGGCCGAGCTAAAGGACAGGGATTTAATAAGCGATTATGCGTCGGCTGGGTGTTTCCTCGTTTCGGCAGAAGAGCAGCGCAAACGTTTACAGAAATGGGAAAATTTTTGGACTGTAGAAAGGAAGAATTTTGTGAAAGTAGCTGTAGAATTGGAAGGTGAAAACCACGGTTTTCGGGAGGGTACGTTCAATCGGTTTTATACATGGCTCGATTCGGACTTCAAAACCCTCGATGCAAATGAGGAAACTACGTTTTTTGTCAACATACTCGGAGACTGGCAAAGTTCGGTGGATAGTTTACATATGCTGATATCGCAGGTACGCTTGAATAATTCCGAAAAAGAGAAGGTATATGAAAGCTTCAAACAATCGGTCGATGTAGTGATATTCGACAGGGCTTATTTTGCTTCGAAATGGGTATCGGCGGTTAATGATGATTTTTATTTGGTGTTGTTTATATCTTCATTTTTAATATTTTTTGCCCTGCTTATTTCGTACGGGCGTATCGAGCTTACTCTCATCAGTTTTTTACCAATGGCAGTCAGCTGGGTTATTATTGTGGGTATAATGGGCATATTGGGTATCCAGTTCAACATTATCAACATCATCCTGTCAACCTTCATCTTCGGTATTGGCGACGATTTCAGCATATTCATTATGGACGGCCTGCAAAGCAAATACCGTACAGGGAAAAAGGTATTAAACTCGCATAAAACCGCCATATTTTTCTCAGCGTTTACTATTATCGTCGGCATGGGGGCTATGGTATTTGCCAAACACCCTGCATTGCAGTCTATCTCGTATATGTCGATACTGGGCATTGTGGTGGTTGTACTGGTTGCCTATACACTCGAACCTGTTATATTCAATTTTTTTATCGCCCATTCGGCTGCAAAGGGGCGCCAACCTTACACTATGATGGGGATATTGCAAACCGTATACGCTTTTTCGATATTTCTGACAGGCTGCATTCTATTACGTTTAACCGTTTTGCTACTTTATTTAGTTCCGGTAAAAAGGCAGCGTAAAAAGCAGTGGGTATGCCGCCTTATCATGTACTTTTGTCGCGGATTAGTAACTGCCTGTTTCTTTATCCGCAAAAAAAATATCAACCTGCCGGGCGAGACATTTGAAAAACCGTCGATAATAATTGCCAATCACCAGTCATTCATTGACATATTACGGATATTGTCGTTAAATCCGAGAATATTGTTGATGACGAACAAATGGGTGTGGTATTCACCGTTTTTCGGGGCTGTAATCCGTTATGCCGATTATTTTTATGTAGGCGAAGGTTACGAAAACTACCTCAACCGCATGCGCCGGAAAATTGAGGAGGGATATTCGATCGCCGTATTCCCCGAAGGCACACGCTCGTACGATGAAAAAATCAACCGGTTTCATAAAGGCGCGTTTCACTTAGCTGGGAAACTAGGCATGGATATTTTACCTGTGCTATTGTATGGCAACGGCATGGTACTGTCAAAAGCACAGCCTTTTTACTTAAAAGGAGGCATAATTGCCACAAAAATTCTTCCGCGCATTTCCTGTAACAACATATCGTTTGGAGACGATTTACGGAGCCGTACAAAAAACATAACGACCTACATGCGTAGTGAATACAGTAAACTTTATAACGAGTATAGTAGTCCGGATAATAAATACTTTTACAATGCGCTGATTAAAAATTATATATACAAAGGACCTGTAGAAGAGTGGTATGCAAGGATTAAAGTAAGCATGGAGGGTAATTATTGCATTTTTAACGAGTTGATACCTCGTAATGCGTATATTACCGACATCGGTTGCAGTTACGGCATGCTCGACTATATGCTCGTAATGCTGTCGCCGGAACGAAAGGTGCTGGGTATTGATTATGACGAGGATAAAATTGATGTGGCGCGACATGGGTATTTACATACGCCACAAACAAATTTTGTATATGCCGATATACTGAATTATACATTGCCCGACAGCGATGTATTTGTAATGAATGATGTACTGCATTATCTAGATTATGATAACCAGCACAGTGTACTGAAAAACTGTATTGAGAAACTTAACCACAACGGCTTGATAATTGTACGTGACGGTAATGCAAACGAAAAAAAGAAACAGCGGTTAACCCGTTTTACCGAAATCCTTTCGACCCGCATATTTCGGTTCAATAAAACGCAGAATGACTTGCATTTTACATCGACCGAGCAAATGGAATCGGTGGCAAATAAATATAATATGAGTCTGAAAATAATTAAAAACGACAGATATACATCGAATACGATTTACCTGTTCAGGAAAAAATAAGACAGATGGGTAGATATGATGTAGTAATAGTAGGCAGCGGCCTTGGCGGACTTGAGTGTGCAACAATACTCAGCAAAGAGGGGTATAATGTTTGTGTACTCGAAAAAAATGAATTATTCGGTGGCTGTTTCCAAACCTATAAACGTAAGGATCGTTTGCTCGACACGGGCATTCATTACATCGGCAGTTTGGACGATGGGCAACTGATGAACCAGTATTTCCGTTATTTCGGGATAATGGATAAGCTGAAAATACAACGGTTAGATACCGAGGGTTTCGACCAGATATGGTTCCAAGGGAGAAAATATGATTTTAGCATGGGCTATGACAATTTTATCGAACGGATGGCCATATATTTCCCTGGCGAACATAAAGCTTTGATAGATTATATAACTATGTTAAAGCAGGTTGCATCGTTGATAAGCATCGATAATTTAAAAAAGGGAATTATTGCACAAAGCGGCATGGCGTTCTTTTTAAAATCGGTAACCGATCAGTTATCCGAAATTACCGGCAATAAGCTGTTACAAAATGTACTTACAGGCAGTTCGTTGCTGTACGGTGGGCTCGAAAATACGTCGAATTTTTATTATCACGGTATGGTTAACAACTCTTACATCGAAAGCGCCTATCGCTTTGTTGACGGCAGTATGCAGGTTACCAACGAACTGATAAACGTTATTCGCAAAAACGGAGGTACTGTGCGTAAACGTTGCGAAGTAAACCGCTTTGTTGTTGAGGACGATGAAGTAACAGCCGTATATTTAAGCAACGGGGAGCGGGTTGAGGGGAAGAACTTTATCTCGAACATACATCCCCGGCAAACCCTTGAGCTGCTGGATAAAAATCAGTATATAAAAAAGGCTTATGTGTCGCGTATTAATTCGTTGTCCAATTCCTACGGGGTTTTTACCTTGTATTTGTTGATGAAAAACGGCACGACACCCTATGTCAATAAAAACTATTACATACACGCCGGCGAAAGTATATGGTTCCAAGGGGCGGATAAGCATAGCGGAAATATTGATACCTGTATGGTTAGCTTTAAACCGGGCGATGATAAAAAATCGACCGATGTGATAACCGTTATGCTTCCTATGTATATCGACGATCTTAGCCCGTGGATTGATACCACAGCCGGTAAACGCGGTACGGATTATGAAGAGTTTAAGCAAAAATATGCACAAAGAATATTGAATCATTTAAAAGATAGGGGACTCGATTATACAGGTACTATCGAGCATATGTATACTACTACTCCGTTAAGTTATCGCGACTATACGGGTACTGCCGACGGCTCGGCATACGGTATTGTCAAGGACTTTCATAATCCGCAAGTGTGCTTTGTGTCGCCTAGAACAAGGCTTAAAAACTTTTATTTTACAGGACAAAATATGAATGTACATGGGGCTTTGGGGGTGACGCTTACTAGTATGCTTACCTGTGCCGAATTGCTGGGACATGAGTATTTAGCAAAAAAAGTGGGAAATGCATAGATTTTTTAAAATACTGAAATCCGTATTATTGCTGTTGTTGGTACTTGTAATGTTTACAGTTACCTGGTTCGCTTACTTGTACTATGCTGCAGATATGAAGCAGCCTCGGGATAAAAACTTACCGGATAAGTTGAGACTTGTTGATAACGGATTGTACCGGCAATACGGTGATAATTATCTACGTAAAAGTGAAAGCGGGCTGTGGGAGCTGAAAATAAAAGGCAGTGCGTTTGAGCGAGGTGTTGCAGCTGGAAAGCTGATGGACAGCTTGCTTTATTATCAGGAAAAAGTGTTTGTTGACCAAATACGCAAAATGATTCCGTCGGAAAATTACCTAAAGTTTCTGCGTTTTTTTATTGTTATGTTTAACCGTAATCTCGGCAAAAATGTAACCGAGGAATACCGTGATGAAATTTACGGCATTTCCTTGTCATGTACCGATGAATATGACTTTATCGGTAACCCTTACGAGCGACAGTTAAACTACCATGCCGCACATGATATAGGACATACCATGCAGGATTATATGCTGGTGGGTTGCAGTTCGTTTGCTACATGGGATAAACACAGCGCCGATTCATCGCTCATTATCGGGCGAAACTTCGATTTTTATATGGGCGACGATTTTGCCCGTAATAAACTGGTTATGTTTTGCGAGCCGGCCGAAGGGTACAAATTTGCCTCGGTAGGATGGCCGGGAATGGTTGGCGTATTGTCGGGTATGAACGAGGAAGGGCTAACGGTTACCATAAATGCGGCGAAATCGAGCATTCCCACATCGGCGGCTACGCCTATCTCGTTGCTTGTACGCGAAATTTTACAATATGCATCGACTATAGACGAGGCTTATGCCATAGTGCAAAAACGGCAGACATTTGTTTCCGAGTCGATTCTGATAGGATCGGCTAAAGATGGACGAGCCGCCGTAATTGAAAAATCGCCCGGCAGGATAGGCTTATTTGCAGACTTCGGTGGGCAGATTATCTGTACAAACCATTTTCAATCCGATGAATTTAAAGAGGATAAACGTAATATCGAAAACATACAAACAACCGACAGTTATTACCGTTATCAACGGCTCGAAGAATTGTTGGCAGAACAGGAGCCTGTGGATGAATACAAGGCAGTTTCCATGCTGCGAAATAACAAAGGGCTAAGCGATTCGGAAGTCGGCTTATCCAACGAAATGGCTATAAATCAGTTTATTGCTCACCATACGGTGATATTCAAGCCCGAGCAACTGATTATGTGGGTATCGACAAATCCATGGCAATCGGGTAAGTTTGTTGCCTACGATTTAAATAAGATTTTTAATGCAAAGCCTAATTTTTTGGATGAACTATATGCAAAAGAACTCACCATTCCTGCCGATTCGGTATTTTTAACTGGTGATTACAATAAACTGCTCAAATACCGGAATACCACAAGTTACATTAAGCAGCAAATGAAAGTGAATAAGAAGGTATCCACTATGGTTATTGAGGAATACCTTGCGTCGAACCCCGATTATTACCATTTATACGAGATATTGGGCAATTATTACCAATATGCAGGCGAACTTGCTAAAGCAAAACAATATTACCAACAAGCCCTGACTAAAGCTATTCCGAAGGTAGCCGAGAAAGAGCGGATATTGAAAAAGTTGGAATAGGGTTCAAATTTCTGATAAATTCAGAAATTTTAAATATTTAAACCTTTTGACATTGTGATATAAAAACCATTACATTTAAAGCTTAAATTATTCACTACAAGTTTTACTTGTGCTTTTGTTTTACTCTGTTTTGTTTACTAAAATAGTATGATATGCAAAGACTTGTCAAGATTGTTTTAACCATTTTTTTCGTTATTTGTTCCCGCATTATTAGTCGGAGTTTTGATTAATCTCGATTCTTTCTTATATGTGAGGATTTGTGCTGTACTTGCAATTACATTTACCGTTTTATTTTTTGTTTTCCGGTTATCAGGCAAAAGGAAAAATTATTGTTACCCTTATTGCCTGCGCTTTTCTTCTGTTCATATTATGTATGCTAGGAGTGGTTCGGCATGGGTAAGTTTTAAAACCATGCAGGCAATTAAAGCCCGTTTTGCAGACTGGCAGTTCGATTACCGGTTGAATACTAATGAGCATCCTTTATATACAGGTGAATATATTTATTATGATTTGAACGAGGAAAACTTTAACTACCGGAATGTGAATGTAGACAGTTTTACCGTAATTGTATTTTATTCGAAATGTAAAGATCAAGCGGAGATACATTACTACCAAAAACAGGTAAGAAATTATATCGATACTAAAACGAAAAGTATAACGGTTCAACTGGTTGATGCTAAAACAAAAGTTTTTTTTGTCCGGCGTATATTTAGCTCGACCGACCCTAACGGGCAGATTCGGCAGAGAGGTAGTACTACAACGAACATAGATGTGGATAGCAGAGAAGTTACCGAATATATCAATAGCTATTTTCCGCTAAAGAAAAATTGATTTATCAAGACTAACGCATGAAAAACAATTAATTATCAAATTTTTAATGTGAAAATAAAAAATACTGGATTAGCTGCAACGAGTTCGCAATGCTCGCTTGCTTCGGACTCCGTCCTCGCAATGACGCATTAAATCACAATTTTACATCATTACGATTTATTTGCTTGTTTTTCAGATTAATAAAAATGAGCATGACGTGTATATATCGGTTGCTGTTTTTAGGCAAACGATGGTAATTGCTGAAAAAACTAGAAAAAGAGGCGGAAAAATTGGGATTACTATCGATACAATAAATTGCATATTAATCAAATATTTATCAGAAACGTCAGGGTAAGCCATAGGGCGAAGCAAGCGAGCATTGCGAACTCGCTGCAGCTAATCCAGCATCCCTAATTTTTACATCAATAGTTCGATTTATATCACTGTATATAAATAATTTGATGTCTGATTATTTTTTCATGCGTTTGCTTCCACATAATAATAAACAGATACATAAAAATCGGGTAATTATTTATACTTTTGTCTATTATTCGACATTAGCTTAATATTCTATGGAATTTAACAAAGCCAAAATTGTAAACGATCCCGTGCACGGGTTTATTACCTTACCGGGAGGTATAATAGGCAAACTAATTGAGCATGCCTATTTGCAACGTTTGCGAAACATTAAACAAACAGGACTAACCTATCTGGTTTATCCCGGAGCTTGTCATAACCGCCTGCAACATGCTTTGGGAGCAATGCATTTAATGAGCCAGGCTATTGATGTGCTGCGCTCGAAGGGGCATAATATTACCCGTGAAGAGGCTGAAATCGCCATGTGTGCTATTTTATTGCACGATGTAGGGCATGGGCCGTTCAGCCATGCTTTGGAGTGCAGCATTGTCGATAACATACATCATGAGGAATTGTCAAAGCTCATTATGTTGCAATTGAATATTGAACTGGAAGGCAAACTGGATTTGGCAATTGATATTTTCGACAACAATTATAAAAAACATTTTTTATACGATTTAGTCAGTAGCCAATTAGATGTTGACCGGATGGATTATCTTCGCCGCGACAGCTTTTTTTCGGGGGTTGCCGAAGGAATGATAGGGCTTGAACGCATTATAAAGATGCTCGACGTTGTTAACGATGCCTTGGTTGTTGAGGCGAAAGGCATATATTCGATTGAGAAATTTCTGATATCTCGGCACTTGATGTACTGGCAAGTATATTTACATAAAACGGTAATTGCCGCCGAACAGTTGATGGTACAGATATTACGCCGCGCTAAATATTTAAGCCAACAAGGTGAAACATTATTTGCAACTCCGGCATTGAGCTTTTTTTTAAAAAATAATATCTCACTTAACGAATTTCTTGTGCCGGACAAAGGAACTACTCCTTTTGAACATTTCATAAATCTAAGCGACAGTGATATTGAAAGCTCGGTTAAAGTATGGGCATACCATGCAGATAAAGCATTATCGACGCTATGCCGCATGATTGTCAACAGGCAGCTATTCCGTACCGAACTCAGTAAAACCCCGTTCGACCTTGCCAGAATCGAACAAATCCGCAATTCAACGGCTAATTCATTGGATATACCTTACAATGCTATCGACTATTTCGTAATTTCGGGAGAAGTGAGCAATAAAGCGTATACGCACGATAACCAGTCGATCATGATAAAATACAATAACGATAATCTCGAAGATATTTTCAATGTATCGGATATGTTGAGCGCCAAAGCATTTAACGAAATTACACGAAAATTTATGCTTTGTTATCCGAAATTAAATAAAAACGAATAGTTTTGTATTTATTATAAGAGCCTATTTAAATTTTATATTTTTAACCACAATGAACACTAAGCAATCCCTATGTTCACAAAAGAATTCAATTATATTCAAACCTTTGTATTCCTTGTGAAAACCGTTGAGCTCGTTGTAGTAAAAAATTCGATATCTTATTTATTTTCAAATTTATTTAAATATATATTTATATAGAAATAAATTGATTTTATAAAACTTAAACAGGCTTTATGTAATTGGTAATCAATTTCTATATGCATTGAGACTATAATGTTATTACATTAGCTTATTAATAATCGCACTAATAAATATTTTCATATATACTATAAATTATGCAATTAACTGCACAAACCATCGCTAATCATCTGAAAGGAGATATTGAAGGAAATCCTGAAGTTACCGTTTCGTCTGCAGCCCGTATCGAACAAGGAAAGCCCGGTACACTTTGCTTTTTAGCTAACCCTAAATATGAAAAATACCTATATACTACACATGCCTCGATTGTACTGATTAACCGTAACTTTGTTTTGCAACAACTAGTTGATTGTACCCTTATCCGGGTCGACAATGCCTATGTGGCAATTGCCTCATTGCTTGATTTGTTCAACACCATGAATTCGGTAAACCGCAAAGGGCGCGAATTCCCGTCACGCGTATCATGGCGGGCAAAAATCGGTAAAAAAGTGTATATAGGCGCTTTTTCATACATCGAACGGAAAGCCTGCATTGCCGATAACGTAAAAATATTCCCGCAGGTATTTATCGGCAAGGGGGTAACCATTGGCGAAAATACGATTATTTATCCCGGAGTTAAAATACACAATGGAAGCAAAATAGGGACAAACTGTATTATCCATTCGGGTTGTGTAATTGGCGGAGACGGTTTCGGTTTTGCGCCGGATGCAAACGGTATTTATAAAAAGATACCGCAAATAGGAAATGTTGTTATTGAAGATGATGTTGAAATCGGCGCCAACACTACTATCGACAGAGCGACAATGGGTTCAACAATTATCTGCAAAGGGACTAAACTTGATAACCTAATACAAGTTGCACATAATGTTGAAATTGGCGAAAACACCGTAATAGCGGCACAATCCGGAATTGCTGGCTCAACCAAAATAGGTGCGGGTTGCATGTTCGGTGGTCAGGTTGGCATTGTAGGTCACTTAACCATTGGCGATAAGGTAATTCTTGGTGCAAAAACAGGTGTAACAAAAAATGTTGCTGCTGGGAAAAGTATGCTGGGGATACCGGCGATGGAGGTCGAAAAATTTAGGCGTAGTTTTGTAATATTCCGGAATCTGCCTGAATTAAATCGGAATGTAATGGACTTAATGAAAAAGAATAACGAGGAAAACAAGTAAAATATAATTGATAAAAGAAAAGATATCCTTTAACATTTTTGAATATTCAAGGTAATTATCGGAACATAAACCTCCTGAAAATGCTGATTGAAATAAAGCTAAATATTACTAAATTCGGAGAGATTAACTAAATTAATACCCATGCTGTTAACCGCACAAACCATAGCCGATTGTTTAAATGGCGACATTGAAGGTGATTCAGGAATTGTTGTTTCATCGGTGATAAATATTGAACAAGGTAAAAAAGAGACACTTTGTTTTCTGGCTAACCCTAAATACGAAAAATATTTATATACAACGCAAGCTTCGATTGTGCTAGTCGATCGCGATTTTGTGTTGAAACATCCTGTAAATTGTACGCTTATACGTGTTGATAATGCATACGAATCGATGTCCGTTATGCTTGGACTATTCGATACTACAGACACATTAAACCGTAAAGGGCGTGAATATCCCTCACGCGTATCGTGGCGGGCAAAAATCGGCAAAAAAGTATATATTGGGGCTTTTACTTATATCTCACGTAAAGCAATTGTATCTGACAATGTAAAACTATTCCCGAATGTATATATCGGAGAAGGCGTGAGTATAGGCGAAAATACCATCATCTATTCCGATGTGAAAATATACCCCGGCTGTTCGATAGGTGCCAATTGCATCATCCATTCGGGATGTATAATCGGCAGCGACGGTTTCGGATTTGCTCCTAGTGCTGACGGTATTTACAAAAAAATCCCTCAAACGGGGAATGTCATTATTGAAGATAATGTAGAAATTGGGGCTAATACAACAGTAGACAGGGCAACAATGAGCTCGACAATTATCTGTAAAGGTTCAAAACTTGATAACCTGATTCAAATTGCGCACAATGTAGAAATTGGGGAGAATACCATAATAGCTGCACATTCGGGAATTGCAGGCTCTACAAAAGTAGGCTCCCATTGTGTATTAGCCGGACGGACAGGTTTAACCGGACATTTAACTATCGGGAACAATGCCATAATAGGCGCTGAAGCATTGATTACCAACAATGTGAAAGAAGGCAAAAGTATGTTGGGAATTCCGGCTATGGAAGCTGGTAAATTTCGGCGCAGCAACGTGTTGTTTCGCAACTTACCCGAAATAAGCAAAAATATTACGGAATTGCTAAAACAATATAAAAATAAAATGGGCGAAGCTATCTGATAATTACCATAACTAAGTGTAAAAGAGGCCATTTCAAAAATTGTATTCAAACATATTTGCCCGGATACCTTTTATCTCTTTTGTTTTAATGCTTTATGACGTTCATTTCCGGAGTATATTCCAGTAAAAACGATTTTGTATTAGCATAGCCGCTATTTTTGTCATCGAAGCGGTCAAATTTATAACGCGATTGTAATAGCTTTATATCCAAATTATTTACACAGTTTTTAAAATCTTTACCATAATTTTTTAATGCCGATAAAAAGTAGTAGGTAATATCGTATCCTTGGAAAGCATATTGAGTAGGTTCATTGCTATAGTTTTGCCGGTATGCGTGTATAAAGCTTTTCACATCATCATCAGTATAGTCAATATAAAACGGTTGTACAATATGCATATTTAGCGCATAATAATTTGTTAAGTTAACCATTTTAAAACTATGCCATTGCATAGTGCCGTATATCGTTATGGGATATATGATGGTATTGGTTCTGTTCGAATTCATAACCATCAACCTGTCGAGGAGGTCGGATACAAAAGCTTCATCATTCGATGCTACAAAAATCAAGTTCGGAATATCTTTCTTTAACACGACAGCCAAAGCATTCCGTCCTGCTTCGGGCCGTAACCCTATTTTATGGACATAATCGGTGTAATTATTAAATGTTTTTTTTATGCTCTCCTGGTATGTTTTCAACATGATTGAATCGGGAGTCAGCGAATATACAAGTACCACGTTAATTAGGCTTTCATCAACTGTTTTTTGAAA
This sequence comes from Prevotellaceae bacterium, assembly GCA_031263585.1. GTDB lineage: Bacteria > Bacteroidota > Bacteroidia > Bacteroidales > UBA932 > JAISFN01. The sequence goes on from JAISFN010000172.1 coordinate 17,453, forward strand.
TAATTCCCGGTTCATATAGGCTTCGACAGGGTAAATTTGGAAAAGATACGGATTATCTTTCACCAACGTTTCAGCTTTTATCTCATAAGGCGAAACTAAAGGAATATCATTTTTTTTAGAGAAAGCGGAGGCCGTTTGTAATAAATTTAGGGCGAACGGACCTATTATTAGGTCAGACTTTTCAACATCCTTATCATCCAGCGCCTTGCTTAATGATGCCTTATCGTAGGCATCCTTTATAGTTATTTTGGCCGAAAAACCTTCATTTTTCATTTTCTCAACGGCCATTAAAGCCCCTTCCAGAAACGATACATAACTGTAATCCTTTTTCGAAAGCTCCATTAAGCGTAACGGTAGCAAAAAGCTGATGTTGTATGACTGTTTTTTAGGATTGTAATTTTGTATTTTACAATCTTTATTACTAAATTTTAAAGAGGTATCGTCTTCTTTTGTCGCGGTGTTTGGTTTTACGCTATCCTTTTCATTCCTCCAATTGAAAGCCAAGGCTGGATTTGTAGCATCATTATTTTTTTCATTGTTATCTGGATTGGAAATTACAGGAGTTGAAGCAGGGTATTTAGCGTAGGCCAGTGCTTCTTTACTTCCCTTTTTCAGCGGGATACGAACTTTTGACAAAATTATGGGCTTATTACTTATCTCTGGATTATTTTTCTTGATATCCTTTACATCAATATTGTATTCCTTGGCAATATCTTTGAGTTTTACTTTTGTTTTTACCTGATAATACGTAAAATCCCATTGCGATAAAGGGTATTCTTTCGACACTTCGCTCAAATCGGGGATACGTAAACGCATGCCCGTTTTAAGTTTACCTGTAGCTAAAACAGTGGGGTTATTTTCCTCAACATCTATTTCGGTTACATTGTAAAGCTTGGCAATACTTTCCAGTGTTTCCCCGTCTTTAATTGTGTGCATATAATAATTTAGCCCATTAATTTTAACAATTTCGGGCGAGCGCATCTGGGCTGTTAAAAATACGGGCAAACAAATCAATATAAATGTTGAAAAAAATCTGGATTTCATTGTTAAAAAAGATTATAAGTACTTAAAAACAGTTATTGATATATGTTGTCATCCCGAGCGAAGCGAAGGATCTCTTTATTATTTAATGAGATTCAAGATGCTTCACTGGCATTCAGCATGATAATGGCAATTATATCATTAATTATTATCAATTAATTAGTTGGCTGACAAATTGAAACGATTGTTAAGTGGCGAAATAAATTATAGTTGTGTTCATAAAATTATAAAATGCTTATTGTGTAATAATTAAAATAATATTTAATTGACAATAATCAATTTGCAATACTTACAATAACCTGGCTATCATATTGTTTATATTCGTTTCTATACGTAAATAGATATCGTCGGTATCGGTTGCCTTAGTGAATTTTTCCCCTGTAATATGCTCATACAATTCGATATAACGCTCGCTGATACTATTAACAATAGCATCGGTCATTTCGGGTAAAGCTTGCCCTTCTTTTCCATGGAACCCGTTTTCCATTAACCACTCGCGTACAAATTCCTTCGATAACTGACGCTGAGGGAGTCCCTTTTTAAAATTTTCAGCATAATTTTCGGCATAAAAATAACGCGATGAATCGGGCGTATGGATTTCGTCTATCAGGTAAATCTGCCCGTCTTTTTTTCCAAACTCGTATTTCGTATCAACTAGTATCAAGCCTTGTTTTGCAGCCATTTCGCTACCCCGTTGGAATAATTGTAGAGCAAATTTTTCGAGCTGCACATAATCCTTTTCCGATATTAATCCTTTTTCCATGATTTCTTCTCGCGAGATATCTTTGTCATGCATTCCCTGCTCGGCTTTGGTTGTAGGGGTAATAATCGGTTTTTCGAATTTCTGGTGTTCGCGCATACCGTCTGGGATGGTTATGCCGCAAATGCTGTGCACCCCTGTTTTATATGTCCGCCACGAACTGCCGGTTAAATAGCCCCGCACAATCATTTCTAAAGGGAAAGTCTCACATTTATGCCCGATTGTTACCATAGGGTCGGGCGAAGCAATTTTCCAGTTCGGTACAATATCGGCCGTTACATCCAAAAAATTCGAAGCAATTTGGTTCAATACCTGTCCTTTATACGGAATTCCCTTGGGCAAAACCACATCAAAGGCCGATATACGGTCGGTGACAACCATTGCCAAAAAATTGCCGATACAATAAACATCGCGCACTTTACCTGTATATTTCGAGCTTTGTTTTTTGAAATTAAAGTCGGTATATGTTATAGTCTTCATATTTATTTAATATTTATATTATAGATTACAATGTATGTTTACACAAATAGTTACGTCATAAGGTTTATTACCTGTATAGTATCAATAAAGGATCAATGTAAATATTTGATAGAGTGATTGATTTAATACTTGTCTATTCGTGTAAATTTTTAACTACAAGGTTCATAACGATTTCACAAGGAACACAAGGATTGTGGACTTTGTGAGCCTTGTGGTTAAATAATGACATTCATGTTCTGTTTTCATCTCCGCTTGTTTTTTACATTGATACTCAGTAATCAATGTGCAATAAATAATTATCAATCATATATTACTCTCTTTCCATTTCCTTATCGTTTTCAAAAGCTTTTACAATGTATTTCACCAACGGATGGCGTATAATATCTCGGTTATCAAACTCAATAAACCCGATTCCTTTAATACTGCGTAATAAACTCATGGCGCGTACCAGTCCCGAATCGTTACGGCGAGGTAAGTCAATTTGAGTAATATCGCCTGTTACAATAAATTTTGCACTGTTGCCCATACGGGTTAAAAACATTTTAAGCTGTCCCAGCGTAGTATTTTGAGCTTCGTCTAATATTACAAAAGCCTGGTCGAGCGTACGTCCCCGCATGTATGCCAAAGGGGCAATCTGTACAGTCCCGTCTTCCATATATATAGTCAGTTTACGGGCAGGAATCATGTCATTCAGTGCATCGTACAGCGGTTGTAAATACGGGTCGAGTTTTTCTTTCATATCTCCCGGCAAAAAGCCCAAACGTTCGCCGGCCTCAACTGCCGGGCGGGTTAAAATAATCCGCTTAACCTCTTTATTGCGCAAAGCCCTAACAGCCAAAGCTATTGCTGTATAGGTTTTACCCGAACCTGCAGGTCCTATGCCAAATAGCAAATCGTTTGAGCTGTACGCAGCTACCAGCTTTTGCTGGTTTATGGTACGCGCACAGATAACACGCCCGTTGTTCCCGTATACCAATACGTTATTATCGTTTCCGTTAACAGGAGCGGCAGAGAATGGATCTCCTGTATAAATTTGCTCGATAATTGATTCATTAATCGAGCTATAGTGAGAAAAATAATCGGTTAATAAATTCAGTTTATCTTCAAAAAGCTCTATCTCCGTTGCATCTCCGGCAATTTTGAGTTCGTTGCCACGCGCTATAATTTTTAGCTTCGGAAAATATGCTATAATTTTGTCATATAGCAGATTATTAATTCCATAAAGCTCAACCGGATCGATACCTTCTATAATGATTAATTTTTCTCCTGTCATCTATTGTCCTAATGTTAATACCGGATCTTGGTTGATTAATTAATAGCTTCAGACATAAACTATAAGTTTATAGTGAAGAAAATACATCAACGACAAATTTCCACTACAAAGGTATCAAAATTTATACTCATTAAAACCCACATTGTGAGAATTAAGTAATTCCCGGGAATTCTTTAAAAAAGTTTTTAATTTCAGATGGTTGTTTGTCTCCATAAGATCGGAATTTTTTTCGTAATTAGCTGCCGGAAGGATAAAATATTTTCGTTTATTATTTTCAACAGGCTTATAAACCCATACCAGGCTATAGGTGCAATTTTGAATTCGTGTACCAATAGAGTCTTTTATCAACTTTATTCGAACCATAGCGCCACCGTCGGTGTTGGGTTGCGATTGGTTTGAAACAAAGTTGCCCAATGAGTATACAATTGCAGCATTGGTCATGCCATTGGTGGCATATCGCTTTTCCATAGGTTGTATCACATGCGAGTGCGCCCCGATAATCAGGCTTACACCTTGCTTTATAAGAAATTCGGCTAATTCTTTTTGATTGTTATTAGACAAGTGCTTATACTCTTCGCCCCAATGCATAAAAGCAATAATCATATCGGGCGATAAACTGCGGGCTTTTTCAATGTCTTTTATAATTTGTGCGGTATCAATCAGGTTTACAACATACGGCTTTGGAATGGCAAGCCCATTTGTTCCGTACGTATAATTAAGCAAGGCAAACCGAAAATTTTTCGATTCGATAATCAGCGGGTATTTATTCTCCCGTTCAGTTATATCCGAAAATATGCCCGTATGTTGGATTTTAGCAGAGTCGAGTATGGTTATTGTTCCTTTGATCCCTTTGGCTTGCTTATCGCATGAATGGTTATTCGCGGTTACCAGTACGTCGAATCCGGCATCTTTCAAGGCAAATGCAATATCATCGGGAGCGCTGAATTGCGGATAACCCGAATATGGTTTTCCAGCTAATGGAACTTCCAGATTTCCAATAGAAATATCGGCTTTGCCGACTTCATTTTTTATGTACCTGAAACACGGTTCGTAATTATATACTCCATTTTCATAAGCGCTGTTTATCTGAGGCATGTGCTGCATAATATCGCCTGCAAACAGTAATGTAATTGTATCTCGTTGGGAAATACATGTATTTGAATAAAAAACAAGTGCGAGAAACAAAAAAGTGTTAAAATGTGTCTTCATAATTGTTAAAGGATGAAAAATGGGTTATTATAAGTCTGAAAAAATCATAAAATTAGCGTTAAAGGTACATATTTTTCAACAAAACCTTGTTATTTTTCAACAAAAGTACTTACCTTTGAGTCATTAAAATCATAATGTAATTCGCTATGAAAAAGACATTATTTGCATTTTCTGTTACAGTTGTATTGTCAATAGCTATTTTTCTCGCTATTGGGCTCAGCGGTTGCGACTGGTTCAATACAACTATACTTGGCAAGCCGAGCCAAATAGAGTTAGCTGAAAAAGAAAAACAGCGTCAACAGGAATTAAGCCAGTTGGACAGCATACGTAAAGTTGAAGCCCAAAAACTGGCAAACCTTGAAGCTAAAAGCGCATCGTTAGTTGCCGAAACTAATGGAGCAAATAAGCCATGGCATGTTATTATGGGTTGTTACGAAGAGCAGGCTAATGTAAGCAATATGATGAATAATTTAAAGACAATTGGTTATAACCCATATACTTTAAATATGGGGCATTTAACCGCCGTTTCGGCTGCAGGTTTCGATACAGAACAAGAAGCCTGGAGCGAAAAATATAAGATAGAAGAAAAAGAATATGAATTTGCCGAAGAAATAGAAGACGAAATTTGGGTATACAGAAAACCATAAAGTTTAGTTATTTGTTAGGAAAAGAGGCTGTCCAAAAGCACTCCACATTGTCATTCTAAACGAAGTGAAGAATCTAATTTAAGTGATAATAAGACCCTTTGCTTAGCGATGACAAAAATGAGATAAAGTATGATTTTTTGGACAGCTTTTTTTATGTTTATACTTATACGGGTCTTATTACGGCTCACCTGCAAAATCCTGTGTTTGTACTATAGGTTAAAAAATGGAAAAGTTTATCTTTGTAGTCTATGAAAACAGAAAATCCATATGTAAAGTTGTTTCAACTTATTCTTCCGGT
>JAISFN010000182.1 GCA_031263585.1 Prevotellaceae bacterium
GAAATACGGTGGACGATTTACAACAAATACAACCGCGTTGCCAAAGCCAAACAGGAAGATTTTCCGATACCTGTGAGCATGGTACTGAAAAAAGCAACCGAGCTTGATCCCCTGCTGCCGCCGGAAGATCCGCCTGATTCGGGAGGCCCGAAGTGAGGCCGATAATTTTTCAATAAAGGTATTATGCTGTTTTGTTTGTATGGCTCCTTGTTATCAAATTCATGTTTATTGTGAAAAATATAAACCGTAAGGACATGAAAAAAGCAGTAATACTATTATGCGCAGTGTTGTTTTGCCTGCCCCTGGTCGGCCAGAAAAAAGTATACCGCCCTACAAAGGACAACTACAGCCTTAAAAACGGCGATTATGTGGCGGATACCGGGATTAATAAATTTGTCGGACGCTGGGAGTGGAAATCGGGTAACAGCAGTTTTATGCTTATTATAAAAAAGAGGGAAAAGATTAAGTATATCCTGAATCCAAATTTTACTTTTTACAATGATAAAGCTTTAGGCTGGTACCGTTATATAAAAAACGGGGTCGAGGTTAAAAACACCCTGGACAATGTACATTCGGGAATGACTGCAACAGACCTGATGGAGATATTCTTAAAAAATGGTTGCAATCACAGGAAACAAAGGCGGCTCAAAAGCATTTAATATTGACCGAATCACAACTTCAAGCCCTTGAAAAATCGAAGGAAGAGAAAACGATTCACGGAGAAATCGACACCTATCATCCTTGTTATATTAGGGAGTACAGGATATTTACTATGTCGGTACGGTAAAGGGTATTGGGCGCATTTGTACTCAAACTTTTATCGATACCTGCTGCAAGGTCAGTTTTGTCAAATTATACGACTGCAAAAATGCTATTATTGCCGCCGATTTGCTTAATGACAGGGTATTGCCGTTCTACGAGAAACATCAGTTAAAATTACTTCTGATACTTACCGATAGGGGGACCGAGTACTGCGGTGCAAGGGAACATCACGTGTACCAGCTTTACTTGACCATCGAAAATGTTGACCATAGCACAACCAAAGTTAAAAGCCCCAAACAAACGGCATCTGCGAACGCTTTCATAGAACTATGCAAGAAGAATTCTTTTGGATTGCTTTCCGCAAAAAGCTCTACACCTCTTTGGAACAGTTGCAAGCTGACCTTTATAGCCGGTCGGTTTTCTACAACAATGAAAGAAGGCATTCGGGGAAATATGATTATGGAAAAACACCCATGCAAACGTTTATCTATGCAGTATCCAGATCCGGAGAAAAACTCATAGAATGAATATGATAACTCAATGTTTCTTCCTCAGGCCGCCTTCAATAAAAAACAGGCGATTGAAAAAGAAAAATTGCAAACAAAAGACATTTTTACTAAGTTTGACTACCAAAACGAAGATGTCTGATAAATACAAACTCTCAGATCCGGTCTAGATTATTACATCTTCAATACTTACGTGTAACGTATCCCCGCTTCACTTCATTCCCCTTAGCCGTTTGATTTCTTCAAAGGCGTTATTTATTTTTTTAAAATGCTCTTCAGCTGCTTTTTGCTGTTTTTCATCACGATGACCTACTTTATCGGGATGGTATTTTATGGCCATATGTCGGTAGGCTTTTTTCACTTCTTCGCCGCTTGCATCGGGTTTTATTTCCAAAGTTTTATATGCCCAATGAATATCCTGTGGTTTGGGGCTTTTGACAAATGTCGATTTTACCGATAAAAAATCGGGGTACGAAATATTTAGGTAATTGGCAATACTCTCAATCATACTCAGTTCCTTGAAGTGGATATTACCTTTTGAAAAAGAAAGCCCAAATAAATAATGGAGGATGTGAATGCGGGTAGCGTAATCGACCCGCATTTGTATCTGGATGCATGCCTGTTGAACGGGCAAGTAACATTTTAATATATCGCGCAGATATAGTAAGGCTTGTTTTGTGGTATCGTCTCCAAACTGCTGGCGAAAAAAAGCTTTTACATAATCCAATTCACCTTTTATCACTTTCCCATCAGCTTTCATCACCGCAGTAGTAAGTATTGCCAGATTACGGACAAAACCGTTTAAATTATTTGCTGGATTACTTGATTTGCCATCGGGTTTCCAGAAATATTTTGTTACATAATAATCAATAATATATCCTAATAAAAAACCCAAAACAGCTCCGTAAAAATTGAATCTTAGTCCCAATAAAGCGAATATCCATTTGAAAAATCCCAGCATCCTTTAACCAATAAGCTTGTTATGGATGTTTAGTATCTGCGGCAACATGGGGGTGATATCGTTGCTTACAATAATAAAATCGGCCAGGCAGTTTCGCTCGTTATCGTTCATTTGGTTTTCGATACGGCGTCTGATATCTTCAGTGGATACATTATCTCGCAAACTGGCCCGCCAGATACGTAAAGTTTCAGGAGCCGAAATAGTGATGGTTTTATCCATTAAGCGAGCAATCCCACTCTCGAACAGTATGGCAGCCTCCTGTATAACATAAGGTACAGTATGCTGTTGCGATGCCCAGTCGTTAAAATCGCGTTCAACTGCCGGATGCACTAATTTATTTATGGTGTTTAACGCCTCCCTGTCATTAAAAATAATTGATGCCAGTATTTTGCGGTCGAGAAATTGACCTTTATATAAGTCGCTCCCGAATAATTCAATCATTTGCCTGCGCAATATTTCATCGGTATCATACAGGCGTTTTGCTTCAGTATCAGCTTGATATACAGGTATTCCCAAGCATTTAAACGCCTCGCATACTACCGTTTTTCCACTGCCTATTCCTCCTGTCAAACCAATTTTCAACATCATTCTCTATGCTGGATAAAATCAACAAATTCGGGCGATAATTTAACCGATATAACTTGATGGGGTTTACTTGTAAGTATTACCCGCAACTTATGTATCGAGGCCGAACTATCGGTATGTAAATAATCAACAGTAGCATAAAAATCATCAATATTTATATGGGGATAATCTTTTAGCGCTACAATATATTTTACCTCAACCTGGGACGGTAATAATAAAATTGATGAGAACAGCGGGACATTCAAAACAACAATGGGTAGCTTGATATTCGATTCGGTACAACGTTCTACAGGGATGTTTATTTTTACCTTGCGATGCGAGAATGCCACATTTTCAATTTCTTTAAGTGACAGTGTCGTTTCCAATTTATCGTTCAGGTGGAGGAAATTTTGGTATACAGTATATACTACATTAATTGTGTCCAATATTTCCTGCTGCCCGGTAATGGTAATACTGTCAGGTTCAAAAACGGCAGGTGCGGTTTGCATGTATTCCCTTTGAAAACTCAATGTAAAATTTTTTACAACGGGAACGCGTTTGCTGCTAGGAACCGAATAGTTCAGGTATAAAGTATCCGGCTCAATTGTAATAACTTCGATATCGCGCCCTAATATGTCCAATATTTTATCTTTCATATTTACCGTGGGTAATTTTACCATATTTGCCGGGTTTTTGCCAGGGGTGAATTTTTTATCTTTTAAATCAATTGAAAGTATGTGCCTGGTACGTAATTGCCGCCTCATAATATAAAACCCGCGCGCTTTGGCCTGAATAATTATTTCGTTATTCTGATCGTCTACATAAGTTCCTCCGGTAAGCGAGTTGTTTATTTTAAGGTTGAATTGCAGATTGGCCGAATATTCGGCTGTAAGCTTAATCATTAGCCACAGTATAAGTGAGACGGCTATAAAAAAGCAAAAAACGAGGTAACGCTTGTCAAGCGTAAATTTACGGTACTGTATGTTTTCTTGTTCAGGCATATTCGGACTATACGAAAAATTGAGCAAGAGGAAACGTTCCTTTTGCTCAATTCTTTATATCAAAATATTTCAACGGGTTTGTTGTATGTCAGTACTGTCTCGGTATACCATATTACGGTCGATACGTACTTTTACGTTGTTGTCGATTTCAACCATAAAATATTGTTCTTTTATTTCGATAATTGTACCGTAAATACCGCCTGCAGTTATAATTTTATCTCCTTTCTGGAGCGATTCGCGCATTTTTCTTACCTCTTTTTGTTTCTTTTGTTGCGGGCGAATCATAAAAAAGTACATTACAACAAACAACAAAAGCATCATAATCAAGAAAGACCCTCCTGCCATTCCACCACCTCCTATAGGGGCGCCGCCATTTTGAAGGAATACAAGTAAATTCATTGTTTAAATTTATTTTTAGTTAAAAAATTTTTTAAAGATACAATATTTAGCTTAAAATTGAAAGTTGATAATTGAAAATTATTCTTTCGCAGTATTGGGTATCACAACTTTTTAAATTTGATATGTGATTTGCGTAGTGCGATATTTTACAATACACAATATACATATTGCATTTTACTATTTGCCATTAACTCATTGGCGCATTAACAAATTAAAGGAGTCCCAAGCCTTGCTTAACAATTATTTTTTTGTTGGTAAAGTCTTGGATAACTTTATCGAGTACACCGTTTACAAATGTACTGCTATTTGACGTACTGTAAAATTTAGCCAGCTCAATATATTCATCAATAGTAACTTTTATGGGTATATTGCTGAACTCAACAGCTTCCGACAAGGCAGTAACCATAATCAGCGTGTCCATAAATGCAATACGTTCGACATCCCAGTTGGGCGTAAATTCGTCAATAACAACGCTGTATTTATCATAATGAATAATGGCATGGCGGAATAAACATTTGGCAAATTCGCGGTCTTCTTCATTCTTAAACAAGGGCAGCAATTTGAACTCGTTTCCTTGTTTTTCTTTCATGCTTTTAACAGTTTTAATAATCATGCCTACGACAAATTCAATTTCGTCATTCCAAAAAATACTTTGCTCTTCAAGCAAGTTGTATAAATCGTCAAAGTCTTCGAACTCGTTGGTTAAAATATCAATAACCAATCTTTTATCCTCCTCAAACGATCTTTTGGGAGAATTCATGTAATTTTTGTAATAATCATGCTGAATAATGTTTCCAAACATCTTTTTTATAATATTCTTTGCCTCAGTATATTGAACTGTATGTTGGCTGTAATATTTTTCAAGTATTATATTCTCTGCTATAAAATGGTTAACTTTATTGTCGATAAATTTTGTATTGGGGTTCCGTTCCTTTTCGGTAGGCATTAATTTTTGTTTTCCTATTTCTATGCGTGTTTGGGCATAATCACGTAATTCGGAGAGAAAATAAAACAGATAATGATATAAATCGTAGGTTTTATTTATGCTATAAAACAGTTCTTTTTCGGCATTGGCAATCGAATCGTTTTGCGATTTTACGTAGCCGTATAAAGCTTTTATCACTTTGACACGTAATAGTCTTCTACTAATCATTGATACTTGTACGATATTATTCAAACTTGACGCAAAGATAAGTTTAATACTGAAATGAAAAGTAGATACCAGTGTATTTTGACGAATTATTTTTACTTTATACTATATGACAAAAAAACTTTATTTTTGAACTTGAATTATTCAATATAAATTATATACAAAACTTAATATACTTTATTTTATTATAATTAAGCTAGGTTTGTGTTGTGGTGTTGGTTTAGTTTAATAATTTAATAATGTAGTTAGGAATTTTATTTGGTTTGTATAAAACTTAACATGTGAGATAATGGAAGATAAATTAAGCAAGTACAATGAGGATTTTTCGGAAAATGGACATACCGAAATTTATTCAAAAATTGTAAGGGCAGGGAGACGTACTTATTTTTTTGATGTAAAAGCTACCCGGCGTAACGATTATTATATTACAATTACTGAGAGTAAACGCCAACCGAATGATTCTGGAGGATTTACGTACGAAAAACATAAGATTTTTTTATATAGCGAGGATTTTGATAAAATTCTATACGAATTGCTTGACGTAGTTAATTTTGTGAATATCCGGATTGAAGATAAAGACGAAAATAGTATTTTCGAAGCTTTTGAATTGAAGAAAAATCAATCATCGAATTAATTCAAAAGATAAGTATCAATGTGGCTGGAAAATAAGTACAGGTGTATTTTTTTTGACCTCGACCGTACTTTGTGGGATTTTGAGAGTAATGCAACCGAAACTTTACACGAGTTGTATGTTAAATACAACCTTCATAGACTGACAGATGATCCTCAGAAATTTATCGACACATATTCCGCAAATAACCGTCGGCTTTGGGCCGAGTATACGGCCGGAAATTTAAAGAAAGATCGGCTCCGGCAACTCCGCTTCTATTTGACATTAAAGCAACTTGGCTTTGATAATCGCGACTTGGGTAAACAAATGGACATTGATTATATAACTATATGTCCGCAAAAAACCATGCTTTTCCCACATACCAAGGAAATTTTAGATTATTTATCTGCAAAAAAATATAAATTGTACATTGTTACAAATGGCTTTTCCGAAGTGCAAAGTTTGAAATTGAAAAATAGCGGTATCAACGGTTATTTCGAGGCTGTATTTACTTCAGAAGAGGCGGGTTATCAAAAACCCGATACCCGTATTTTTCAATATGCCTTGTCGAAAGCAAAAGTATCTCCCAAAAATTGTATGATGATAGGCGATGATTGGGAAAGCGATATATGCGGTGCAAAAAATGCAGGTATTCCACACATATTTTTCAATCCTCATAAATTAGCTCACGAAGGAAAGCCTACTTACGAAATTGCATCGCTCGATGAAATTAAGCAGATTCTTTATTGATGATATAGTTAGCAAATAAATGAATTCGAGAATTATTCTCACATCCTCTCATTTACTAATTTGCATATTAGCACATTCTTTGCTTAAATAGCATCCTTTTTTTCGGCTTAATTGAATAGTTTATACCTGCTATATTTTTGATAATAACATATATATCGACATAAATCTGTCGATTTGTCATGCTGCTGGCATATCATTTTAGATTAACCAATGTCTCATTGGCATTATTTGTCATTTTTTCATATAGTTGATCCAATGGCATAATGATTGTTGTTACAAGAACAAAACTTATTTGTATTGCCAGATAAACAATATGATTAGCAAATGTGTTTGTATTGACATTCAATAAAAAGTTTTACGAAAAAATTATTAAAATCAAAATATATAAAATGTTATGGGAAAAATTATTGGAATTGACTTAGGAACAACAAACTCTTGCGTTGCAGTAATGGAAGGTAATGAGCCTGTTGTTATAGCCAATAGCGAGGGTAAGCGTACAACTCCCTCGATAGTAGCTTTTACTGAAAATGGAGAGCGCAAAGTTGGTGATCCTGCAAAGCGGCAGGCAATTACCAACCCAGTTAATACCATTTTTTCGATTAAACGGTTTATGGGCGAAACTTTTGATAAAGTGAAGCTCGAAATCGACCGTGTGCCTTATAAAGTGGTGCAAGGAGACAATAATACCCCGCGTATAAAAATTGATGACCGTTTGTATACTCCCCAAGAAATATCGGCCATGATTCTCCAAAAAATGAAAAAAACCGCCGAAGATTATTTAGGACAGGAAGTTACCGAGGCAGTTATTACCGTACCCGCATATTTTAGCGACTCGCAACGCCAGGCAACAAAAGAGGCCGGCGAAATTGCTGGTTTAAAGGTGCGCCGTATTATCAACGAGCCTACTGCGGCTGCTTTGGCTTACGGGTTGGATAAAAAGCATAAGGATATGAAGATTGCCGTGTATGACCTTGGTGGTGGCACATTCGATATTTCGATCCTTGAACTGGGCGAAGGCGTATTTGAAGTAAAATCGACAAACGGAGATACTCACTTAGGAGGTGATGATTTCGACCAGGTTATTATAGACTGGCTGGCAGACGAGTTTAAAAATGAAAACAGCGGAATAGATTTACGTAAAGACCCGATGGCCTTACAGCGTTTGAAAGAAGCCGCTGAAAAAGCGAAAATCGAACTTTCGAGCGCTACGTCAACCGAAATTAATTTACCTTACATCATGCCTGTTGACAATGTTCCCAAGCACTTGGTAAAAACATTGACCCGTGCGAGATTCGAACAGATGTGCGATACGTTGATACAGCGCTCGATTGAGCCTTGCCGTAAAGCGTTATCGGATGCAGGTATGTCGGCTTCGGATATTGATGAGATAATACTGGTAGGGGGGTCAACCCGTATCCCTGCAATTCAGCAGGTAGTTGAGAAATTTTTTGGTAAAGCTCCGTCAAAAGGTGTGAATCCTGATGAGGTTGTAGCTATTGGTGCTGCTATCCAAGGCGGTGTGTTGGCCGGTGATGTAAAAGACATTCTTTTACTTGATGTTACTCCGCTTTCATTAGGTATCGAAACTATGGGTGGCGTATTTACCAAATTGATAGAATCGAATACAACAATCCCTACGAAGAAAAGCGAAGTATTTTCAACTGCCAGCGATAATCAACCGTCAGTAGAAATACATATATTGCAAGGAGAGCGTCCTATGGCTCGCGATAATAAAACAATCGGGAGATTCCATTTAGACGGAATCCCACCTGCACCGCGTGGAGTGCCTCAAATTGAAGTAACCTTTGATATTGACGCCAATGGTATTTTAAATGTATCGGCTAAAGATAAAGGTACGGGTAAAGAGCAGCGTATACGTATCGAAGCATCATCGGGATTAAGCGAAGATGAAATTAAACGTATGCGCGATGAAGCTAAAATGAATGAAGAAGCCGATAAAAAGGAAAAAGAACGTATTGATAAGCTGAATGCTGCCGACAGAATGATTTTCCAAACGGAAAAACAACTAAGCGAATATGGCGATAAAATTCCGGCAGATAAGAAAAGTGCGTTGGAATCGGCTTTGGCAAAATTAAAAGAAGCTCATAAAAATCAGGATATGACAGCGCTTGATGCAGTGCAGTCCGAAATGGATGCCGCATGGAAAGCTGCTTCGGAAGAAATTTATAAAGCGACTCAAGCTGCGGGTAATACCGGGCAGCAACAAAACGGCAGCCCTAATCCGAGCCAGGGTCAGAGTGGAAATGGTGCAGATGAAGTAACCGATGTTGATTTTGAGGAAGTGAAGTAAGAAGCTATAAATAATAATAGCTAATGATTATAAAATCGCAGTAAATTAATCGTTTACTGCGATTTTTCTTTTTAAAAAGTTATTGATTTTGATGTTTGATCATCAATTTTCATCGCATATTTGTACCATAATTGTGATGGGCGTTAATTGGCGATGAAGTGGGTCTTATCGCACCTTATTGCGTCTTAAACGAACTTAATTGATGATAAAGTAGCCGATGTTAGAAAAATATGGGAAGTAGTAAATTAAAAATACCGAAGATTTGCGAGCACTGTGGCAAGCCTTTTGAGGCGAAAACCGTTATTACTCGCTTTTGCGGCCCTCTTTGTGCAAACAAATCAGGCAAAGATAGGAAGTGGGAAGCGCAGGATGCCGGACGTAGGCAAACTATCTTGGAACAATCGGCTGATAAGATTGCGCAAATGCAAACACGTCCTTATATTTCTATTACCGAGGCAACCATTCTTTTCGGTATTTCAAAAAATACGATTCATCGTCTTATTAAAGCAAAGAAAGTCCCTGCTGTTAATTTGGGTCAACGTTTGACAAGGGTAAGCCGTGTACATCTTGACGTCATGTTTACCGCAGTGGTTTTGCCTGAAGAACCCAAAGAGAAGCCAGTGAAACTACAATATGAGTTGAGCGAATGTTATACTATTGCCGAAGTGTCGGAAAAATTTGAAGTTTCTCTTTCAACAGTAAGCAATACCATTCGTAGAAACAGCATACCCAAAAGGCAAGTCGGGAAATTTGTATATGTGCCCAAAGAACAAATAGACAAAATATTTGCAAGAAAATAAAGATACCACATGAAAGAATTATCCAACACCAAAGTAACCGTGCGGCTTCGCAAAGTCGAAGACCGTAAAGAGTGGTATGTTTATATCGAGAGTTATCCTGTTTTTGTTCCCGGCAAGAAAGCCCCTCAACGTATCCGCGAATACCTGAACCGTAGTATTACCACAGTAGAATGGGATAAGAAAAGAACTGCCCGCACCGATGTCGATGGAACAAAGACCTATAAGCCCAAGCGTGATGATAACGGAATAATCGTTTGCCGAAGCGAGAAAGACCGTGAAATTATGTTGTATGCCGATAGCGTTCGCAAACTTCGTCAACGGGAATACGATAATGCTGATTTATACAGCGATACCGAAAGCGCACAAGCCGAACAAAAAAAACGCTCACAGCAAAATTTCATAGAATATTTCAAGCAAGCTTCTGCCAAACGCCATGCCAATAGTTCTCAATTCATACAAACCAATTGGAATCGCACCCACGATTTTTTGAAGCAGTTTGCGGGTGATACGCTTTTGTTTTCTCAAATAAACAATAAGATGGCAGAAGATTTCAAACAATTCCTCTTATCTGCTCCATGTGGTGGGAATAGAAACGGTATTATATCGCATAACACTGCTGCTACTTATTTCTCTATTTTCAAGGCTGCAATCAAACAGGCGTTTGTGGATGGCTATCTGCAAACGGATTTGTCCGCTAAAATTAAAGGTATTCAGGAACAGGAATCACGCCGAGAGTATTTAACTGTTGAGGAACTCAACACACTTGCCTCTACACCTTGCGAGCGGGATGTAATGAAACGTGCAGCTTTGTTCTCTGCTCTTACCGGCTTACGCCACTGCGATATTCAAAAACTTCGGTGGAAAGAAATCAGTATGGACAGCAATCAAGCCCGCCTGCACTTTACACAGCAGAAAACCAAAGGCGTTGAATATATGCCTATTTCCGAACAGGCTTTACATTTATGTGGAACACCCCGGCAACCGGAACAATTGGTGTTTGAAGATTTGCCCGACCCCGCTTGGATTTCCCGACCGCTCAAACTATGGGTGGAAGCCGCTGGTATTAAGAAGAAAATCTCATCTCATTGCTTTCGGCACACGTTCGCGACCCTTCAATTGAGCAGTGGCACAGACATTTACACTGTCAGCAAAATGCTTGGACATACCAATGTGAAGACTACACAAATTTATGCTAAAGTAGTTGATGAGAAAAAGAACAAAGCAGTGCAGGCAATCCAGTTGAACACCATTAAAGATACGGAGGTATAAAACAGAACAGTCTTTTGCAGTACATTATATTATATGTGATTGTGGCTTGCGTTGCTTTGGCTATAGCAGCATTGGCACGCATGTTTACTGTTTCGGTCGGCTTTGATGGCTTTACGGCTTTCATAGTCTTTATTGTGGTGTTGGCTGTTCAAGTGGTAGTCTATTTGAGCATCCATGTATTACTCCAAAACACAATGTTGCCTTGGATCGGCGAATGGCTATCCCAAATACCGTACTTCCGAAAGAAGATTGAGAGCCGACAAATTCCTTTGATTAAGGAAGAAGTACTGCCTGATGCACTGGAACAGACTTCATTAGAAGATATTCGGAATGAGCAACGGCAAAACAGAACTAAAGAACAGAAAGACAAGCTAAATATAGCCCTATCCTATACTCGGAAATCTTTTGCACTCTATATTTCAGATGAACATCTTGATATACTTTGCCGAAACTTGCAGATGTATATCAACAAATTAAATGTGAAAGAATTGAAGCCTATTAAGGCAAAAGAATTGACCGCTATTGACCTTCGCCACTTCGGTTGGAATATCTGGAATTTCTTCAAACCAAGAGGGCAAGAAGGGATTGTCTGCTTTCTGAAAATTGTATTTCCTGATGTTTTTCGGGAAACAGAAGTCAAGAGTATCAAGCGGCATTTGAAGGATGATGAGTTGAAAGGAATAATCAAAATTGAGGAGGAACTTTTATGAACGAGATAAATATCCGGAAAATAAACGACAATTACCCATACGATCTACTCCTTTTGGCTGACGAAACAAAAGAGGGGATTCACAAATACCTTTTTGAGTCGGA
>JAISFN010000017.1 GCA_031263585.1 Prevotellaceae bacterium
TATATGCCTAAGAAGATCCATGCCGTTACTCAAGCTGGTTTTTTGATTAAACTTATTATGTTCATTTGGGCGTACACTTTCGATAAATTATACAAAATCTAAATAGCAACTTGAATTAATTAATAAAATCACAATTACAAGCTAATTTTATACTAACTTTAAATCATGTATTCAAAATTTATCATAGATGAACAAAATAGTATTAATAATTTCATTGATAATCAATATTCCTGCATATTCCCAAACCAGCAGTATCAATTTTGGAATCGGGGGATTAATCAATTCCTATGCAATTCCGGTTTACAGCATGTTTTCTTATACGTATACTTCAACCCTTATGCCAGCGTTTCGGGAGGCGTTTTACTATCGTCTACCAAACTTGATGAACATTGGTAGGGATACTCCATCAATGACAGAATATATAAATTTAGCGGCCTGGCAACATTAAACCTGTTGTCGCCAAGTATTAATAATTTCGGCATATATTCCGATTTATCTTTTATGTTCGATATAATTCCCTTTGATTTCACAAAAGTTACCAACTCAAATAGTGACACTGATATAGCACACACAATTTTTATAAAACTTAATTTTGCCTATTTTTATGCAGGGCAATCGCACTAAAAAATATCGCCAATATAATATTATGATAATATGTGAGTTATAAAAATAATATTTCTACTATTATTTATCCAAACAAAATGAATCAAATTACAATATTCTTACAATCAGATATTTATAAAATAGATGAAATTTTGGTGCGGTTGCCCTGATTTTTATGGAGGCGGGCATATATTTCAAAGGGAAAAATGCAAGGTATGCTATTGGGCTAACTTATACATCATTCGACCCTTTTACGAGGTACAGGAGGGTAAATATTGCAGGAAGTTCTATCGCCAAATACGTTTCCCAAAAATCAGCACTCTGGGAGCTGTCATTAAAAATATCGGTGGTGATTTAAAAAGTATGCCACTTTAAATATTTGATAATCAGTGGATAAATTTGTATTTAAATGCAAATAAAATTACACTCCATTGCCCCGATTGCCAAAGTCCAAAGATAAAAAGAAATGGCAAGAAACCGTATGGGAAGCAAAATTATTTATGTAAAGAATGCTGTCGACAGTTTATCGGTGATTATGCCCTGAGTTACAAAGGCTGTCATTCATCCCTGATACAGGAGATATTATAAATTCTTGTCCGTGGCATAGGGATCAGGGATATAGCTGCAACCGAGGAAATCAGCATCAAAAAATATTGCCGGTATTGGTCAATTCCCATCATATAATTTAACCCAAACAAAACATTCGTAATGTTTGGATGTAGACGAATTTTGGACTTATACGGGAAAGAAAAGTGCCAAGGTGTGGCTTACCTATGCATATCATAGAGAAACAGGCGAAATTGTACCGGTTTGGGGCAAACAGGAATTGCATACAGTACAACTATACAAGGTAAAGATATTTTCGGATAAGACAAATCGAATTTATATTTATGTATATCAACAATTTGATATTTGATCGTTTTTTCGTGCGTTTACTCTTCGCATTTCGAAAAAAGATTTCCATGGCTAAAAAAAATAATGTATCTTTGCGCTCCCTTACGGGTTAAGGGAAACAAGTTATTAACTTAATACATTAAACATGGCAGTTAAAATAAGATTAGCCAGACACGGAAAAAAGGGTTATCCCTTTTATCACATTGTGGTTGCCGATAGCCGTGCACCACGCGACGGACGTTTTATTGAAAAATTAGGAACGTACAATCCCAACACCAACCCCGCAACCATCGAGCTTGATGTCGACAGCGCTGTAAGTTGGTTAACTAAGGGAGCGCAACCCACCGACACTTGCCGTTCGATTTTATCGTACAAAGGCGCTCTGTTGAAAAAGCACTTGATGGAAGGTGTTAAAAAAGGCGCTCTTACCGAAGAGCTTGTTAAACAACGTTTCGAAGCATGGTTGGATGAAAAAGAATCGAAGATCCAGGCAAAGAAAAGTTCATTAGCACAAGCAAATCGCAACGACGCCAAAGCCCGCATTGAAGAGGAAAGCAAGGTGAAAGAAGCTAAAGCCGCTGCATTGGCTCAAAAACAAGCTGAGGCACGCGCTGCCGAAGCTGCGGTAAAAGCCGCAGCGGAAGCCAGCAAAGAAGCTCCTGCTGCCGAAGAAAACACCGAGGCTTAACAAGCTTGATTGTGAAAAAACAGGATACTACACTTCTGTTTTTTGGCGAGGCGCTTAAAACTTTCGGGGCAAACGGCGAGCTTATCATTAAGCTAAATTCCGATGCGCCCAGAAAAGTAAATACAAAAGAACCGGTATTCATTACAATTGATGGATTATCGGTTCCTTTTTATTTTAAATACGCCGAAAATAAGGGAGCCAACAAACTGCTGGTTATTTTCGACGATGTGGAAACCGAAACCTTAGCAACGGAACTTACCGGCAAAAAAATATACTACGCCTCGAAACAAAAACGAAAAGCAGAAAATGACGATTTAAACATTTTTATCGGGTATACACTAATTGATACCACCGATGGCGAATTAGGTAAAATTACCGACTTTTTCGATTATCCGGGAAATCCGTGCTTCCAGTGTTTTTACAATGACAAGGAAATTATTGTCCCTGTAAATGAAGACTTAATAGAAAGTATTGATACTAATAAACAAATTATACGGGTAAACCTGCCCACCGGACTGCTCGATATTTATAGCTAAGCCTTAAGCCTGTTAAAGTCTTGTAATTGAAAAACCCGTCAATCAGCGCTTCATAGTTACCCGACATAATAATGTGGTGGCGGCCAATAGAGTCTCTTAAAAAATAATCGACAGCCTTGCGAGGTTTCAGCACCACTTGCTTACGGCACAGGTGCTTGCTGCATAAATTCCGCTTCAAGTTCAGCATTGGATACAAAATATTTCTCTGAATTACCCGAAACTTTAAATTTTGCCCGTGGAGGGTTTTATAGGCATTATTCACCTTTGCTAGCCACAATATTCCTTCTTCCACATAGCGGATATTCCCTTGAATAATTTTAGCGGTTTCTCTTTTATCGCGCAGGAAAGAAAGTATCTCCATCGAAACGGTAAGCGAGTTATCGCGGCCTGTTGTAAGCAGGTAAAACGGCGCTTTTAACGAAGGATAAAGTTCCTTGAATTTTCCATCCAATCCATCTGTGTGGATAAAAATAAGATTTAACCACCGTTTATCAGTATATTTCGAAAAATTGGTTCCCCTGTAATTAAACGTTCTACCTGTTAACTGCTTCAATTCGCCGATAAATTCGTTTGTGCTGATATCAAGTTCTTCTTGATCGTGTATAGGGGATGCTATTACATAAATATTTACAAACATATTTATTCTAAGTACTGAAGATTTTAGATTGGCTTCGCCGAATTTGTAAACTCGGTTGTTGATTTTAGGTTTGTATAATGCGTTTATAAAACTAATTTTATGATTTCGAAATATAATAGTAAATTCTTTCGACTACTTATTTATGATTTAATAAGGTAAAATCAGCCAGAACGATGGCCGTAACCGCCTCGACAATCACGGGCATGCGCAAGGCGATACAGGTGTCGTGCCGCCCCTGTATTTCGAGCGTGTCCATTTTATTCGTTTCGAAGTTAAATGTTTGCTGTGCATGCCCGATACTTGATGCAGGCTTTACCGCCACCCTAAACACCAGATTATTACCATTACTGATACCCCCGTTTATTCCGCCGGCATTATTGGTTGCCGTTTTACCATCGGGCGATACAAAAGCATCGTTATGCTCGCTGCCCTTCATTTTTGCCGCAGCAAAGCCTGCGCCGAACTCGACCCCTTTAATAGCGGGAATGCTAAATAAGCCATGCGCCAATACGGATTCAACTGAATCGAAAAATGGTTCGCCTAAACCCACAGGCACATTAGTTACGGTACACGCGATAAGCCCGCCTACCAAATCGTTTTCCTGTAAAGCCTGTTCAATAATCCTGTCGACGCAGGTACTTCCGCCTGCTTCGCTTACTGTCGCCCGGATATTTATAGGGTCAATAATTTTTTTGGCAATAACCCCGACAGCGACCAAACCAAGTGTTAGCCGTCCCGAAAAATGCCCGCCGCCACGCGGATCGTTAAATCCTCCATATTTTTGCGAGGCAGTATAATCAGCATGTCCCGGGCGAGGCATCGCCTTAAACTGCGAATAATCCGACGAACGAATGTTTTCATTCAAAAACATAATAGTTAACGGAGCACCCGTAGTAAATCCGTTGTATAGCCCACTAATAATATGTGGCTTATCGGCCTCCATCCGGGAAGTAGTGCCTCGTGCGCCGCTTTTACGCCGTTGTAGATTGTTGTGTAAATCGTTTTCCGATAAGGGAATACCGGGAGGACAACCGTCGATACTCGCCCCGATACTTTCGCCGTGTGACTCACCCCACAGATGTATACGGAATTTTCGTCCGAATGTATTCATTTATAAAGAATTTTTTAATAATTTCAAATCTTCAAAAAAAGCCGGGTACGACTTATCTACACATTTGGCCCCACAAATACTAACCGGTGTTTGTGCCGCAAGTGCGGCCACGGCCATGGCCATGGCAATGCGGTGGTCGTCATGTGCCGATATTTCACCGCCTGCTATCTGTCCGCCATATACCAACATGCTATTACCTTCAAATTCAAGCTTTATGCCTGTTTTCGCCAGTTCGGTTTGCAATGTTAAAGCCCGGTTACTCTCCTTATTCACTAAGCGATTGATACCGGCAATACAGCTTATTCCGCTACAATTAGCAGCCAATATAGCCAACGCCGGGAATAAATCGGGACAGTGGCTTGCATCGAACTCAAAAGCATACAGTTCATTTTTCGTAACTTGTACGGTGTCTGCACTTACAATAAGCTTTGCACCAACCGATTTCAATACATCAACAATCGCTTTATCGGCCTGTTGCGATTCCCGTTTCAGCCCTGTAATCCCAACACTGCCTGCTATTGCCCCTGCCACCAATAAGCAGGATGCTGCGCTCCAATCTCCCTCAATAGCATATTCACAAGCTATATATTGCTGATTACCTTCGATATAAAACACCTCATAATTTGAATGAGATATCGAAATACCGAATAACTGTAATACTTCTATTGTCAAATCGATATAAGGTTTGCTTTGCAGATTAACTACCTGTATTGTGCTATCTGTGTTTAACAAGGGCAACGCCATCAATAAACCCGATAAAAACTGCGACCCGCCGCTCCCGTCCAATTCCAATTTCCCCGGCTTTAAACTACCCAATAAACGTAGTGGTAAAAAAGCATTGTTTAATTTACACTCTACTCCCAGTTGTCGGAACGGGGTTTCCATCATTGTAAATGGGCGTTTTAATAATGAGTCTTCACCCTCAAGTAGCACATTATTACTGAATAATAGCGAAACCGGAGCAAATAATCGCGCCGATAAACCCGACTCTCCACAATACAAAACCTTTGTAAGCGATTCTTGAATACGCGGTGCGTTACCCGATACGTTGACTATCCTGTTGTTTTGTGTAACGATGGCTCCCAAACTTTTAACAATGCCAATGGCTGCTTCGGCATCATCACATGTAGTAAAGCCGGTTAATGTACTGCTTCCGTTGCTTAACAAAGCAGCTGCCAGCACCCGCTGAACAATACTTTTTGATGCGGGAGCCTGTATTGTCCCGTTAATAGTTGAAGGGTTTATTATCTGAATCATTAAATTTCATTTACTCTCGATTATATCTCAGTATATAATCGGATCTTTTCCGAATTAATACCGATTACAGATTGAGAACCTGCCGCATGGTCTCGATATCGGGCTTTTGCCCCGTAAATAGCTCAAAGGCAGGGATTGCCTGATGCAATATCCAATACCGCCCGTCGATACAGCGACAACCTCGCCGGGCGGCCTTATCCAGCAAAGGCGAACCTGTATAGGAAGCATCCATTACAATTTGATTGGCATGCAGCCATGTTTTTTCAATAAAATCAATTGAGGGATAAAGCGTATTTACAATGATATCAAAATTGCCCAAAACTTTTTCCAACTGATTAAGTCCAACCACCTTTACCTCTGTTTTATCGGCAAATTCTTCGGCCTTAGCTATTGTACGGTTTGCAATGGTTAAATGGCCGCCCGCTTTGGCAATTGCATATGCAGCAGCTTTACCCGCCCCTCCTATTCCTAGCAGCAAACAACGTCTGGCTGTTAAATGTACACCGAATTCGGCAAAGGTTTCCGACACACCTATATAATCCGTATTATAAGCTTTCAACTGCCCTTTGTCCGTTTTCACAATTGTATTGGCTGCCCCAATAACGATGACCTCATTGCTTCGTTCATCAATGTATTCTAAAATATCAGTTTTAAAGGGAGCGGTAACATTCATACCGCAAAGTTCGTTCCCGTTAAATAAAGCAATTGCTTCCCCTGCCGATTGTGCCGACATCAGTATATATTTCATTTTACAACTGCTACCGTATGCTGCCTGAAAAAGAGCCGGGCTTTTACTATGATTTACAGGATTACCAGTAATAGCGAATTTTTTCATACCGGCGCCAATAATTGTATCAATTCCTGTAAAACGTTTGCACTTATTTGTCCGTTAGATACTGCGTGTTTATCGCTAACCGAAACATAAGTAAACGGCGCTCCCAGATACAAACAAGCAAAACGGCTTATCCTGCCCGCCTCACCCATAGCAAATGCCAGTAAATCGGTGTTGCCGTCATACAGTGAGAGTACTCGCGCACTATCTGCGGGTATACGGGCTGTGGTTACTAATTTTACTACATCAGCGCCAAGCTGCCTGCAGTTTGCAATAATGCTGTTGAGTTTTTCTCTATCCGGAGTTCCTTCAAAATCGTGGTGCGAAACAATTAACTTACAGTTATTTTGTCGGGCAACCCCCAGTATATTTTGCTGATAGTCCAAATTTTCCTCTATTTCGATATCCACATATACAGCGCCAGCTTTTATGGCAGTAATTAATCTGTCGATTCGGTCATTATCATTGTATTGTCCTTTACGGCAAGTTGCTATCAATTGTTTACCGGCAGTGCTGAAAACATTGCGTATTTCGCCCTCATCCATGTCTGTTAAGTCGAGCCTTACCTCGGCGAAATCATATAGTTCCAGAATGTTTACAACATCCGCATATGTTTTTCCGGCTACCGATACACAAATATTTGCTGGCATATAATACATTTTGATCTATCACAAAGCTAACACTTTTTGGGTAAAATATCAGCTGGATATATAGATTGAAGATTTATGATTTTTTAAAGTGCGTCGTGATACCATAATCTCCATTTTCAATCATCAATTAATCAATTAATAGTGATACGTTAACTTTTAGATCATATTTGCAATATATTTATTGTCATATAAATATACAAATTATTTTTCGATTTTTGATTTGAATTGAAAATATATTTCAATACTTACAATGGTTAAAGTCATATTTTTTAAATTGTTTAATAAACAATACGTTAATATATTTCAAATCAATAAAAATAATTTGATTTAGTTTTAACGTATCACTATTAATCAACAATCTGTTAGTCTTTAACTATCCCTCCTAACATAGGTACAAAAATAAAATCCCCATGCTGGGTTGTACGGAATTTTGTTTCGCTAACACGGTCAATTACAGTCATAGCCTGCTTGCCCGTATCGCCCACTGGAACCACTATACGACCACCGATAGCCAGTTGTTGCAATAATTTTTCGGGAACATGGGCGGCTCCCGCAGTAACCAATATTTTATTGAAAGGAGCAAATGCGGGCTTGCCTTCGTATCCGTCGCCAAAGAAAAAGTGAGGGCGGTATCCCAGCTTACGTAATGTTTGCTGTGCTTTAATATATAACTCGCGCTGACGCTCTATGGTATACACCTGTACACCTATTTCGGCCAGTACAGCAGCCTGATAGCCCGACCCCGTACCGATTTCGAGAACTTTATCCCATTTATCGAGTTGTAATAATTCGGTTTGAACGGCAACTGTATACGGCTGCGATATGGTTTGCCCCGCACCAATTGAAAACGGTCTGTCTTCGTAAGCAAAATTCGAAAATCCGCTGTCGATAAAAGCGTGGCGAGGTATTTTGCCAATAGCCTCCAACACGCGTTCATCGGTAATTCCTTTTTTGCGTAAACCTTCTACCAATTTCTTTCGTAAGCCTTTCAACCGAAATGATTCTTCCATTCAATTCTCTTTATTTGTCAAAGTGTACAAAGGTAGCTGTTTTGTCTCAAATTTAACAATAATTGTTAAAGGCAATTTATTATTGAAGATTGAAAATTGCATCATTCGTTACTAAATAAACAATTTACAATTAAACAATTGTAACAATAAGTTGCTTTGATTACTAAAAATCTGTTTAAATTTTGTTTAATAATAATTATATGGCAGCCAGGTAATCTTTAACTTTTTCTTTTTTCTTCTATACTTTAGGCTTGACTCAATTGGATAGCCTGTCAGTTCACACACGGCTGAGTTCTCCCGTATCCACTGGACGGTTTCAAGTTCCGAGGTAGGATAAACGGCACGGCTGATAATCCGGCTTACAGCAAGACGAACTTCCTCTTCCGAAAAACATATATTTGATAAATAATCAATTGCAACTGTTTCAGCGCTTGAAGGCAAAACTATTCCGCTCCAATTTCCCGGACGTCGGGATGGCGGATGCTTTCCTCAAATACCCTGTTACGCTGACGGAAGGCCGACTCTTTTTGGGGCTGTCAACCGATGTCAATCTGGTTCTCCGGAACAGGTTTCTGCCAAAATTCATCCCCCAATTCATTGACAATATTTTAACTATTCTTTTCTATATCAAATAGCTGATGATTACACAGCGCCTATTCCCAACGCTTGCAAAGGATACGCCGAACCTGATTGACTTGGTCTATCGTTACCAAAACATCAAGAAAACCGGCATTGAGTAGTGTTCTGTGACAGACCCTGTCCTTTTCGTTGCAATAACTTTCTGTCAACTGATAATAAGAATCGCTTTTACCTTTTGCCGGATTATGGCTATAATGAAAATCGAAAATACATAACAGGGGTAAAAGTAATCTATAACTAGCTTAAAATAAAGCCCCCTTGTGCACTACAAATGGATTAATCAAATACACTGCTATTGAATATAAACCCGTTAGCTCTTTATTATGCTCCAAAATACCCATATACAAGGCTAATTTTGCTCAAAATTCTTGCTTATGAGTGGAAAAACTGAAACATAGGGTAAGCCTCGCTTACCCCAAACAAAAAGTACAATTTCAGCCGTTTCCCTGTCTCGTATGCATAAATCAAACAGAGCTTATTTTTCTTCTTCCCCATATAAATCCGGAGTTCATCTACTGCATGGTCGCCGGTAAACTGACTTCCGCAATCTTTACACAAATAATTCTGCTTTCCTGAGTGTTTTATGCCATTTTTCTTTATCTTTGTTCATCGGTAATGGGAGACAATACCGTTCTATATCTTTATTTTCATTCAATAAAAATACAAGTTATTCATTGTAAAATTTTTACACCAGCGTACTTTTAGATCGACGCCCCATTGTTATATTTAATCTGGTAAGCTTCTTCTTCATAGTCAATTTCCGGTTATCAGAATAAAAATAATTTTCGATACGGTGATAAGCGAGGTACTGATTTTTTAATTTGTTTTTTCTTTCAAACCATCCTTTTTTATCACTACCCGCGTACTAAAGCTTCTCAATCCATGTAAATGTCGAAATCAGCTTGGCTACCGTGGTTTTACCGCTCCCTTGATTTTCTATAAACACAATGAGTTTTTTATGTCGATCCAAGCGTTATAGTCAAGGCAAACTCTTTTTATCGGGCCAAAATTTTTTATCTTTATTCTACTCATAATTAAACCCCTATGACGCAGTAAAAAATATACATATCTTCGCTTTAATTGTTTTTATTTTTCACCCCATTGTTCGGCAATATAATCGAGTAAACCGTATATTTCACTGATATCCGTACTTGTTACCAGTTTCAAACGCGTTTCTTTAAAATTCGGCAAGCCTTTAAAATAACTGCTGAAATGGCGGCGCATTTCTAATATACCCACTTTTTCGCCTTTTACCTCAATCGATTTGCTAAAATGTAAACGGGCAATCCGTACCCGCTCGTTAACATCGGGATCGGGAAGTAATTCGCTCGTTTGCAAATAGTGTTTAATTTCTCTGAAAATCCAGGGATGGCCGTAAGTGGCCTGGCCAATCATAATACCATCGACACCATATGTATCGAACATTTTTTTAGCGCATTCGGCGCTGTCGATACCCCCATTTCCAATAATAGGGATATACATGCGCGGATTATTTTTCACCTCGCCGATAAGCGTCCAATCGGCCTCGCCTTTGTATAATTGCGCACGGGTACGCCCATGTATGCTAAGGGCTGCAATGCCCGTATCCTGCAAACGCTCGGCAAGTTCAACAATTATTTTACTGTCCTCGTCCCAGCCTAAGCGAGTTTTAACGGTTACGGGCAGCTTAACCGCCTCAACAATCTGGCGTGTCATTTCAACCATTTTGTCGGGTTCGCGCATCATTCCCGATCCCGCACCCCGATTGGCGATTTTTTTAACCGGACAACCGAAATTTATATCAATTATATCGGGATGTGCCTGTTCCGCCATGCGGGCAGCTTCAACCATAGCTTCAATTAAATGTCCATATATCTGTACTCCAATTGGGCGTTCGTAATCATAAATATCCAGTTTAGCAAGTGACTTGGCCGCATCTCGTATCAAGCCGTCCGACGAGATAAACTCGGTATACATAATATCTGCCCCAAAATGTTTGCACATAAAACGGAACGAGGGATCGGTAACATCCTCCATCGGAGCAAGAAACAGCGGTTTGTCCCCTAAATCTATGTCGGCAATTTTCATGTTGCAAAGATATAATTATGGTGTCAATTAGCAAGACTTTTTTAATGTACTGATAGGCTAATGAGATAGTGTGTTAATGTTCTAATATGCTGATGAATTAATTTGCTAATGATTAATAGTGAAGTGTAGAACGTTAATTTATTGATGGTTTACTTATTCTCTCATTGGCACATCAGCATATTGGCACATGCTGTAACTATCAATTAACACGAATGTTGCAAATTTTAAAATGTTCAGTATTCCTACAAAATATTCGAATGGAGTTCATCAATCAACAATTATGTGTATCTTGCGGTTTATTTTTATTTAAAAACCTGTTTTCAATGAAAATAGCTTTTCATGGAGCCGCCGAAACGGTAACCGGCTCGAAACATTTGATTACACTTAACAATGGTAAAAAAATATTGTTGGATTGCGGGATGTTCCAGGGACATGGAAAAGATACCAACGTATGGAACCGCGACTGGGGTTTTAATCCGGAAGCAATTAGCTATTTAATACTCTCGCATGCACATATCGACCACTCAGGTTTAATCCCGCGACTGGTAAAGGACGGGTTCCACGGTAAAATTATTGCAACCCCGGCTACTACTGATTTAGCAGAAATCCTGCTGCTTAATTCAGCTGATATACAAAAATCGGATGTTTATTTTTTAAACAAACGCCGTGCCAAAGAAGGAAAAAAACCGCTTGAACCGCTTTATACCGATGAGGATGTAAAACATGCCATGAGCTTATTTACCCAGCTTGACATAGATACACCCTACGCGCTTGAAGAAGAGATTGAAGTAACACTTTATGAAGTAGGGCATATCATTGGCAGTGCAACCGTATACCTGAAAATTAAAGAAGACGATAACGTACGTGCGTTAGCTTTTAGCGGCGATGTAGGCCGTTACGGTGACCCTATTCTAAATTCGCCGCATAAATTCCCGCAGGCCGATTACATGATTATCGAATCGACTTACGGAGATAAGTTGCACGAAGTTGCCGAAACTTATGCCAGCTCGTTAAAACGCCATATACTCGAAACCTGTATAGGCAAAGGCGGCAAGCTTATTATCCCGGCTTTTAGCGTAGGCCGTACGCAGGAACTTTTATTTGCCCTTAACGAACTAGAAAATAAAGGCGAATTACCCAAAATTGATTATTTTGTAGATAGCCCGCTTTCGATTGAGGCTACCGAAATAGTAAAAAAACATCCCGAATGCTTTAATAAAACCGTACATAAGCTGATGTTAACCGATTACGATCCGTTTTTATTTAACGGGCTGCATTATATACAAAATGTTGAGGAATCGAAACGCTTAAATGAGTACCGTAAGCCGTGCGTTATTATTTCGGCATCGGGCATGGCGGAAGCGGGGCGGGTAAAGCACCACATTGCAAACAGCATTGGTTTTAAGCGTAATACTATACTGTTGGTTGGTTATTGCGAATCGCAATCGCTCGGTGCGCGTTTGAAGGAACAGCCCAATGAGGTAAGTATTTTCGGAGACAGGTTTAAAGTTAAGGCCGATATCGAAACCATTGATTCGATGAGCGCTCATGCCGATTACAACGACTTGTCGCAGTATCTTTCATGCCAGGATCCTGATGAACTGCAAAAGCTGTTTATTGTTCACGGGGAACCCGAAGTGCAGGAGATTTTCCGCAGCCGTTTACTGAAAAAAGGTTACCGGGATGTAATTATTCCCAAACGGCACGAAGAAATAGGACTGGGCTGATTTAGGCTTCGTGAAGCATTAGAAAATATGCTGACATGTTGGGTTTTGATTCTCTTATTAACACATTATTTCATTGGCATATTGACATATTAAAAAAGCTTACTGCTTGCTACTTTATTGCAATATAATGTTTATTGTAATATTGTATATGAATTTTTATACATTTGCGAAGCCAATTTATTAAAACATTTAATTACTAACAGGCTTAAAATTATAAACCATGATAAACTTTCTATTTCTGGGACCTACTGAACTCATTGTTATTGTTGTACTTGTTTTACTTCTTTTCGGCGGACGTAAAATTCCCGAATTAATGAAAGGTATCGGAAAAGGTATCAAAGGCTTTAAAGATGAGGTAAAAGAAGGTAAGAAAGAGGATACATCATCGAAAGATTCCAAATTGAAACAACAATTAAACGAGAAGTAAAAAGCTTGCCTACCGATGGAAAGTAACAAGCCCGAAGTTATTGAGCAAAATATTATTGTAAATCCTCCGAAACCGCAGGGACCTAAAAAGCCCGATATTTCGGAAAAAGAAATGTCGTTTTGGGACCACTTAGATGAGTTGCGTGGAACATTATTCCGTGGAGCTATTGGTATTTTTGTGGCTATGATTGTGGTTTTCCTCAATAAAGGTCTGGTTTTCGATACTATAATCTTGGCTCCTAAAAGTTCCGATTTTATTGTATACCGCTTTCTATGCTATTTAGGTAATAAATTGTCGTTTGCAGCCCTTTGTCCTGATTCGTTCAATATCGAACTAATCA
This sequence comes from Prevotellaceae bacterium, assembly GCA_031263585.1. Lineage (GTDB taxonomy): Bacteria > Bacteroidota > Bacteroidia > Bacteroidales > UBA932 > JAISFN01. The sequence continues at coordinate 13,419 of JAISFN010000017.1, forward strand.
ATATCAATTTGGCCGGTCAGTTTTTCATGCACATAAGTACTTCATTCTGGTTGGGTTTGGTATTAGCTTTTCCGTGGGTTATTTATCAACTTTGGTTATTTATTCGTCCTGCTCTTTACGAACATGAGCGCAGTCACTCGACCCGTGCATTCCTTTTTGGATCGTTGCTGTTTTTTCTTGGAGTTGCTGTAGCCTATTTCATGGTATTTCCGCTCACAATACGGTTTTTGGGAACATACCAGGTTAGCGCTGAGGGTTTAGTACCCAACCAGATATCGTTAACATCCTACATAAGTACATTTACTACGCTGACACTCGCTATGGGAATTGTTTTCGAAATGCCTGTGTTGCTACACATATTGTCACGTTTGGGTATTGTTACCAAAAAGTTTTTACGAAAGTACAGGCGGCATGCTATTGTGGTTATTATGATTCTGGCTGCTATCATTACCCCCACTGCCGACCCGTTTACGATGATTGCTGTAGCTATCCCCATTTTAGGTTTATATGAATTCAGTATATGGATTTGCAAATCATGACAAGCTACAGATAGTAAAATATTGACTCAATACCCCTAAAATCCTAAAAATAGTTACATTGCTTCTTAGTATTCAAAAATTCAGCTTGTTTGTTTCTTGTTTGATTTGTATAAACCATAATATGGCAGTATACTAAAATGTGTACGCATCTAATAGGATAATACATGAAAGTGACAACAACAAAGGATATTCGCAACAAAATAAAGGATTATTTTGAATCGGCCGAAAAGGAAAGAATATCAATAAAAAGAGGAAACAAGTATGTAAACCTAACAGTTACCGATGAGCCTGACAAAGTATTTCTTGGTGAAAAATAGATAGAGGAGTTTTTTGCCATTCCGGAAGAATATAGGTACAACTCTTTTGACATAAGCCCGAGCGGCGATTTACTCTGGACGAATAAAAGAAGTATCGTGCGGTTAAAAGAATTTGCTAAACAGGTAAAAGAAGGCAAAACTACCGGGTTAAACAAAGCAGATCAAAAAAAGTTTTTGGGTTTTAGAGTGATGTTATATAAATGCCCATGAAAAATATCGCTTACGAGATTGATTCTTTCAAAGTATGTCTTGAAGATCAGAGTTACTGGCCTATAAATCATATCTCTCTAATACTAAGTGTTAAATTAAAACGCTTCGAGGAAATCAAAATGTCCCTATATTTACCGGCAATAATCACCTCTATAAAACCCTGCCATATGCCTCAAGCTATATTACCATTATTTGCAGAAGACATGATAATCGTCAGTTTTCATGTTGGCGTTCAAAAGAGAAACGGCATCGTTTATTATTTTCAGGGCGGTTTTCCTTTTTACCGTCACATGGAAGACGACCGCCAGAGTTTTAAACATGTCGTCTGCCAACTGTTGGTAAATGGCATGGCCACACGTTCGGAGATTTCCCGTGCCTTCGGATACCCGAGCGCAGTATCAGTCGTTGGAAGAAGCTCTTCGAGGAAAACGGAGAGGGCTATTTTTTTTCAAAGCCATAGGCCTTTCACTCAACCCCGCATATTTACTCCCGAAGTTGTCACCCGAATAACGGAATTACACCTGTC
>JAISFN010000029.1 GCA_031263585.1 Prevotellaceae bacterium
ATATTTCTACTATTGGTGATGTTTCAAAAAGTATGCTGCATCAATTTATTGGCATCCAATCATGTAAAAGCGAATTTAATATTTATTAAATCATCAAAACAAAATATTTAATTTAAAAATTATCATATAATCAGTCATTTACAATTCAGTTGCTTGTAATCATTCTAAATAACAACGATATGGAGTTCTTAAATTTGATTATAATGAGCTATATATAAAAAAATTACATCAGCATGCTTTTTACCTCGCCACCCTACTATTATCTATCCAAACAAAATGAATTAAATTGCAATATTTTTACAATCAGATTTTTATAAAATAGATGAAATTTTGCTGCAGTTGCCCTGTTTACATTTAACGATAAACAACTAAAACTAAAATATTTTGTATCTTTGTGGTTTATTTAAAATTTAGTGATTATGAGCAATATTAAAATAATGCTCTCCGATAATAGTGTGCGCGAATATCCGAAAGGAGTGACTGGTTTAGAGATAGCCAAAAGTATCAATCCCCGTTTAGCCTCAGAAGTACTCTCCGTAGCGGTTAATGGCGAAACATGGGATTTAACCCGTCCCATTAACACCGATGCTACAATAAAGCTGTATAAGTGGGATGACGAGAAAGGGCGCCACGCGTTTTGGCATTCATCGTCGCACCTTATGGCTGAGGCATTGCAGGAACTATATCCTGGTATAAAATTCGGGATTGGGCCGAGCATTGAAAATGGCTTTTACTATGATGTCGATTTGGGCGACCGTACCATTACCGATGCTGATTTGGTTAAAATTGAGGCCAAAATGATTGAGCTGGCTCGCCAGAAACAACAATACATACGCTGTGATATAACTAAAGCCGAAGCTTTGGCTATTTATACCGAAAAAGACGATCAATATAAAGTCGAACTGATTAACGATTTGCAAGACGGTACAATTACTTTTTATACCAACGGTAATTTCACCGATTTGTGCAGGGGTCCGCACCTGCCTAGCACCGAGCCTATCAAGGCTATAAAATTAATGTCGATTGCCGGGGCTTATTGGCGTGGTAATGAAAATAATAAACAGTTAACCCGTATTTACGGTATAACTTTTCCTCAGAAGAAACTGCTGGACGAGTATCTGCAAATGCTTGAGGAAGCAAAAAAACGCGATCACCGTAAGGTGGGTAAGGAGCTGGAATTGTTTACTTTCTCACAACGCGTAGGGCAAGGCTTGCCCTTATGGATGCCTAGAGGCGCTGCATTGCGCGAAAGGCTGGAAAATTTTTTAAAACACATTCAAAAACAATCGGGTTACGAACAGGTTATTACCCCGCATATCGGGCAAAAGGAACTGTATGTAACATCGGGGCATTATGCAAAATACGGGAAAGACTCGTTCCAACCCATACATACGCCGCAGGAAGGCGAGGAATTTTTATTAAAGCCGATGAATTGCCCGCATCATTGTGAAATATATAAAAGCAAACCCCGGTCATATAAAGACTTACCCGTACGTTTGGCCGAGTTCGGAACCGTATATCGTTACGAGCAAAGCGGGGAATTGCACGGATTGACACGTGTACGTGGATTTACACAGGACGATGCACACATTTTTTGCCGCCCCGATCAATTGAAGGAAGAGTTTATAAAGGTGATTGATATTGTGTTGTATATATTCAAGATATTAAAGTTTGACGAGTATACGGCGCAAATATCGCTTCGCGACCCGAACAACAAGGAAAAATATATAGGCAATGACGAGAATTGGGATAAGGCAGAGGGCGCTATTATTGAGGCGGCTAACGAAAAAGGACTGAAAACCGTAGTTGAATTAGGTGAAGCTGCATTTTACGGGCCTAAATTGGATTTTATGGTTCGCGATGCCATTGGCCGCAAATGGCAATTGGGAACTATCCAGGTCGATTATAATTTACCAGAACGGTTTGAACTTGAATATGTTGGCACTGATGATAAACGCCACCGCCCGGTAATGATACACCGTGCGCCTTTCGGATCGATGGAGCGTTTTGTTGCAGTTTTGATTGAGCATACCAGCGGAAAATTCCCGTTGTGGTTAACCCCGGAGCAGGTTGTTATTATACCTGTTAGCGAAAAATTCAATAATTTTGCAAAAAATGTTTCAAATATCCTAAATAATTACGATATTCGCACCCTAATTGACGACAGAAACGAAACTATCGGCAAGCGGATACGTGAAAATGAAATGAAACGCATTCCATATTTGTTAGTTGTGGGCAAAAAAGAAGAACAAACGAGTATGGTATCGGTGCGTATACAAGGCGAAGGAGATAAAGGACAGATGACCGTTGAAGCATTTGCCGAATCTTTGAACTACGAAATTAAACAGCAATTGGAAGGCTGAAAATTAAACAATAATAATTTAACTGGAGGATAATACTATAGCTACACCTTTTAGTCCGGTGAAAAAGAAATATAATGATGATCCGGGAGTAAAAATCAATCAAGAAATAACAGCAAGGCAGGTGCGTCTTGTGGGGGATAATATTGAGAATCCGGGAATTTATTCCTTTTTTGATGCTTTAAAATTGGCTCAGAGCTTGGGCTTGGATCTGGTTGAAATTTCGCCGAATGCCGATCCTCCTGTTTGTCGGATTATTGATTTTCAGAAATTTCTTTATCAACAAAAGAAAAAACTAAAAGAGCAAAAGTCGAAAACAGCTAAAACCGTATTGAAAGAAATCCGTTTTGGCCCGAATACTGATGAGCATGATTATCAGTTTAAATTGAAACATGCCCATAGTTTTTTGGAAGACGGGGATAAGGTAAAGGCTTTTGTATTTTTCCGCGGTCGTTCGATATTATTTGCCGAAAAAGGAGAAATTTTATTACTGCGATTTGCAAATGATTTGGAAGATGTAGGTAAAGTAGAGAGCATGCCAAAACTTGAAGGGAAGCGGATGATTGTTATTATCAGTCCTAAACCGAAGAAAAAATAAGAGATTAAATTCAACTAAATGTATTAAGTAATGCCAAAAATGAAAACAAATTCCGGTGCAAAAAAACGTTTCGATATCACCGGAACAGGTAAAATCAAAAGAAAACACGCTTACAAGAGACACATCTTGACAAAAAAGACTACGAAGCAGAAACGTAACCTGACTTATTTTGGTACAGTTTCGGCTGCCGATGAAGGACGTATCCGTAATCTTTTAGTTGAGTAGTAAGTTATTGTAACTGTTTAATTTAAGGTTTAATTAGAATTAATATTGTTTAACCGGAATGCATCAGCTTAAAGAGCTTATAAAGTAAGACGCTGTCATTCGAAAAATGTAAAAAAATGCCAAGATCAGTAAACTCAGTAGCATCGAGAGCAAGAAGAAAAAAGATTTTAAAACTCACAAGGGGTAACTTTTTAGCACGTGCCAATGTTTGGACGGTTGCTAAAAATACTTATGAAAAAGGTTTAACTTATGCTTACCGCGATAGGAAAGCTAAAAAACGTAATTTCCGTGCATTATGGATCCAGCGTATCAATGCAGGTACTCGCCAACATGGTATGACGTATTCGCAATTTATGGGTAAGCTTGTATCTAATAATATTGAGCTGAACCGTAAGGTTTTGGCCGACTTAGCCATGAACCATCCAGCAGCTTTCGAAGCGATAGTTAAATCGTTGAAATAGAAACTTATTTTTTGATATAGAAAAAAGACAGCTTACAGCTAAGAGTGGTCGGAAGAAAAACCGATCACTTTTTATGTTAATCTAAGTTTTAAAGACAAAAAAAGGATCATCACCATACTCCGCCAGAATCATGGAAATAATGAGATTCCTCATTTCCATGGTAAATCTACATTCAGTAGTTTTATATCCAGCCACGATTGTCGCATACCTACACTAGATTTGTTGTTACTCGCTGTATTTCTTTGTGTTAGATCGGTATACACAGACATAACCATAGTCTTTGTTTTTCAGCAATTCGAGATTTTCGGCGGCGGCAATACCGACATCCATCATCACGATAGCGTGTTTTTCATTTTCGCTTGTAATAGTACGCAAATGGTCAATAATTGCGTCCAGAGATTTACAGTCCATCATGTTGCCTTCAATACTGTCGAGTATTTAATAAAACCTTCCACCTTGTTCTCATCTATTTTTGAATCAGGAAAATATACTAGTTCACCACACACTTTTTTCAAGAACTATTTTCTTTCCAATTCTGATTATAAGAAACTTAGTATACTCCCCATTTCCTTTATTCGATGAACTCATCATCGTTTTTAACGTTTAGAACCCATTATTTAACATTTGAAGAGGGAGGGGCTACAATATGGGTTAACAAAGATTTGATTCGTCGCTACGTAAGGTATCAGGAAGAATAAGACAAAAAAGAGGAGAACAGCAGCAATAGCTTCACTTTGTTCGACCAAGTTTAAAAGATCCACTTTGAAGGCTTTGCCTTCATCTTTTTACCAAACCCACCTGCTCTGCAAGTGGTTGTTTAATAAATTCTGATGATGTCATATATTTAATAATACCTATTGTGTGCTGTATATGGCGATTTTTCGCATATCACATATCTAAATGAACAACCTCGGGCAGAGCTCCGAGGTATTCTTTAGATTAATTTATTTCAATCCGAACCCTTTAATTTCATGGCAAAATCGCGGTTCTGTTTATATTTTATTTCGTTAGGATTCAACTCTATTGCCCGATTAAAATCGCCGATTGCCACATCGTACAAAGCTTGCTGGTTATATAAATTCCCACGGAGATAATATATTTCGGCATATTCAGGCATCAGCTCCAACGCCTCGGTATAATAGTTAATGGCTTCGACAGGATTTCCCATTTTATGGTATATGTTCCCTTTGCCTGCATACGCCTCAGCATTAGGGCTGAGTTCGATTGATTTTGAATAATCATCAAAAGCACTGCTATACTCTTCTTTAGCGTAATATAAATCGGCACGGTATAAATAGGCTTCAAAACTTGTTCGGTTTTTTGCTATAGCTTTGTTGAGGTCTTCGAGCGCTTCATCCGGTTTATTCTGCATAAAATAAGCCCTCCCCCTGTAAACATAAGCATAGGCATTTAATGAGTCGAGGCGTATTGCACGGTCAAACTTTTCAATAGCCGATTTATAATCATTATCCGATAGGCATTTAATTCCTTCGATTATGACCTGTTCACTACGCTCCGGGTTCTTTCTGTCATCAGTTAATATCAGTATGCCTTTAAAAAGCAAACCGGCAATAAATATACCTGCAAACCATAAGGCCGTACTTACAACACGTTTTGTAACTGTTTTTTTATCTTCGGGCGAGAGAGTATTTTCACTCATAATGTATACATTATAAAACTATATTATTCATTTAACGCATAAATAGCAAAACTGGCAAGCCAATGTTCGCCACCGTATCCGACTTCGGTAATATTTGACAGCCCCATATTAAGATGCTGTACTGCCGATTCAATCAACACTAGTTTGCGTTTATCATTGTCGGGTAAAACCGAAGCTATACCACGCATGCACCAACTACGACTGAAACATAATCCATCGAGATGTACAATTTGATAATCGTTCCTGTCTGATACTACGGGTAACTCGGCAAAATGTTCCAGCGATTTGCCGGATAAAAAGTCGTTAAACCACTTTATAAATTCCAGCTTGTTCAGTACCCTGCGCATCAAATCGGCCTCAATAAGCGCCGGCGATAAAAAATCCGTTCCATTAGGCTCCCATTCGGCCGGAACATTTTTATCTTTGGCATACAACTCCATAGACGATTTTATAATGGCGGCTTCAAAAGCTTTATCTCCTGCGATTCGGGCATAATCCAACGCTAATATCAGCCCGAATGCCGTATTGTTATGGACACCTGTACGGTTGGCATAAGTTTGCTTGGGTAAAAAGTCCATCCACCGACTGATAATTGTATCGCACAGCGGTTGTAAAGCAATCCGCCAGTGGATACCGTCTTCGTCATTCCATGTGGTTAATTCTTGCTGCAATTTCAATAACCAGGCCCAGCCATATGTACGTTCCCACGATCTGGATAGCGGTATTCTGAAATAAGCAATCTCCTGCGCCATATTTTCAGGGTTTATATTCCGGTTTATTGCCGCACGTATTGCTGTCGCTTCGGGTAATTGTGGGAAATCTTTTAACAAACGTACCAGCATCCAATGCCCGTGCACGCAGCTATGCCAGTCGAAACAACCGTAAAATACCGGATGAAGCTGACGGGGAGTCATAATATGATCGCTATCGGACATTGAGGTATGGCTGGTTTTATTAGGGTACTCCTGATGCAGGCACTTTAAAGGCAATGCTGCCAGACGCGATGCTCCCTCCTCATTCAACTCGAACCGGATATTGTTAATCGTATAAAAATTATTTTGAGCATAGATATTAATTGTCCACAATAATAAACTTAAAATCAAGATCTTTTTCATATTACATGTTTTAATATCGAGTAAAATAGTGAGCAAAGTTGACAAAGGTAAATCTTTTTAATCCGTAAAGAATATCCATCAGGTAAAGTTATACAAAATTTTGATTTTCTTTGTAACAAATTTGAATATATCAAAACTATGAAAAAACAATTGTTATCAATTACTTGTATTTTTATACTTCTTTTATCAATCTTCAGTGCATGTAGCAATAATTCGGCTGTAATTAAAGGAAATATAAAGAATGCCGATGCCCGAAAATTATATCTTGAAGAGTTAAATATCTCGGTACGTAAGCTTATCGACTCTACTAAAATAAATGCAAAGGGTAACTTTTCATTCAACTATAAATTTACCAGAAATGAACCGTCATTTATTATTTTGCGGACAGACTCGGTAATCCTGGCAAACTTTTTACTTGAAAGAGGAGAAACCTTAAATTATACAGCCGATTATAAATGGCCAGGCAATTATACCGTTGCAGGTTCCGAAGGTTCCGTATTGGTGAAAGAACTGAATGATCAGCTTGCGGTAATATCATCGAAATTGGACTCGTTGGTTCGTGTTTTACAAAAAGCAGAAAAGACAAAGGAATATGACTCGATAAACACGCAGATTAACTACGCTATGGGGGCAGTAGTGGTAAAGCATAAACAATCGTTAATACGTTTCATTTTACAACATCCTACATCATACGCCAGTTTTACGGCTATATACCAACGTTTACCGAGCGGGATAAGCTTTTTCGGCAAAGAAAAGGATATCCTATACTATAAAACACTGGTTGATTCGCTATCCATCCATTATCCTAAATCTGCTTACGTTCAGATACTTAATGATGATTACCAATTACTACAAAGCGCTATTTCCATGCAAAATCTGCTTAGTAAAGCAGAGGTGACCGAGGGCACTCCCGAACTGGAACTCCCTGATACAGCAGGAAATATGATAAAATTATCATCGTTGCGGGGTAAAGTGATTTTAATTGATTTCTGGTCGGCGGTAAATCCGGCTATGTTAATGAATAACCGCGAGTTGGTTGACATTTACAACAAGTATAACTCGCGTAATTTTGAAATTTACCAGATATCCGAAGATACGGATAATAGAGATGCATGGTTACAAGCCATTAATAATCAGCAATTGAGATGGGTCTGCGTTATGGATACACCATCGTCGTATGCGGCATTGGCGTACAATGTTATCCGTTTGCCTGCCAATTATTTAATTGACGAAAAAGGGGAAATTATCGGTAAAAATCTCTTCGGTGAAAACCTCGATAAAAAACTTAACGAGATTCTTTCCCGCAGATAACCTCAGCGCTAAGTCAATAAACAATAGAATGAATGGTGAAATGATATCATACAATATATTGTGATTTTTCGCATATCACACATCACATATCCAATTAAAAAAGTCATGGAACTTACTTATACTATTTTCATTTAACTTCTTGTTCAATATATTAATGTCTATTATATTATATGTCCGGTAAAAAAATATATTTTGCATCCGACGTTCATTTGGGTTTAAAAACATATAATTCGGCACGCGAACGCGAAATCCGTTTTGTCCGCTGGCTTGAAATCGTGCGGCACAATGCCGAAGCAATTTTTTTACTGGGAGATATTTTCGATTTCTGGTTCGAATATAAAAAAGTAGTACCTAAGGGCTTTGTGCGAACGCTTGGAAAAATTGCCGAAATAACCGATAGCGGTATCCCTGTTCATTATTTTACAGGGAATCACGATTTATGGGCTTTCAATTATTTTCCGGAGGAAACCGGGGTTATCCTTCATACCCAAGCTTATAAAACGGAATTAAAGGGTAAATATTTTTTTCTTGCTCACGGAGACGGTTTAGATGTTACGGATAAAGGCTATAGGCAACTAAAAGCTATTTTTACAAACCGTTTTTTACAACGTTGTTTTGCAGCAATACACCCACGCATAGGCGTAGGGTTTGGGCACGTATGGTCGCAGCACAGCCGTTTGTCAAAAGGCGTATCCATAGGGTTCAAAGGTGAAGAGGAGGGGATATATAAATTTGCCAAACAACAACTTAATAAGGAATCAGTAATTGATTATTTTGTTTTTGGGCACCGACATACGCCCCTTATAATAAATGTAAATAATACCAATACGAAATTAGTAATATTGGGAGAGTGGATTGAAGGTTGCCAGTATGCTGTTTTCGACGGGAAAAATATAGAACTATTAAAATTCGATTGAAGCTTAATTACATATAACCGGATTTGTGGATAATTCCAACTCCCCGCGTTTAACAAGTTCTATTTTTATGCCGTTCCCCAAATCAATATAAAAACGTACAGCCCGCTTCTGATTTTCGGGTAAGTTTTTAATTATTTCCAGAATGCTATTTTTTCTTCAGTGGTCGGCTAAATGTTCCTTGCCTTCACCTTTACCAAACAAATCTGTAAAGTAGTATCCTTCCGAGCTCATTGCCATAATTTCATCATCGGTAAACACCGCTGCACTAAGCGGGCAACAAGCTGCAAACATACCAGTATGTTTTAACGCGTATAATAACGATCCGTATCCTCTCATCGAAAGTAGTTCATTTTTATTGCTTTAATTATAAATAATGAATACTTAAAGATATATATTGATTTTTATTTTCTCTATTTTTGTATAAAAAGGCAATTTAAGTGTTGCCCCAAACGTTGTCTTTTATGGAAGTAAAGTTTTTTTAAAAGACAAAGCCAAAGATATATCATCCGTTCGTGCTATTATTCGGCACCAAGGACAAAGATATCAAATTGCAATAGGTGAAAGTGTGATTACCAAACATTGGAACGAAGGTAAATATAGATGCCGTACACCAAGAGAATATACAGAAGCAACCCATGTTAACACAAGGCTTGATGATTGGTAAGTAGTGATAAATAAAGCTGTTAATAGCTTTGGTTTACTTATTCCTATTCAAAAAATGTTTCGTGATAAAATTGATGAAATAATCAGAACCCGAAATATAGAAGCCGAGGGTATTATTGAGAATGAAGAAGAACAATATCTTGTCTCATTTGCCCTATAATATATGAAAGAATCAGATAAAAGTCATAATACTAAGAAAAGCTACCAAACGGCAATTAATAAACTTATTGAGTTTGAAAAAACATTTAATACCAAGCTCCGATTCATTGATATTAATATGGATTTTTATAACAAATTCAATAACTGGATGCTTAACAGTACCTATACTAATGGTAAAGATCCTTTTCTTCATTAAGGGATTCTATTGCAAGCTTAATGTTTTGAGGTCGTTTATCAAATCCGTTATCAATCAATAATTCTGCCGTAAATTCAAGATTATATATTTTTTAAATTTCTTCCTATGTTAAATATATAGAATCGTTTTCTTTTTGGGTGTTTTACGGTGCTTAGGCGCTCCGATTATTCACGCTTGGATGCTTTACATTTTAAAGACAATATCATCAGTATTTGGACTGTAAAAAGGATAAAAAGGTTTTTATTCCTATGCGCCACCAACTAAGGGAATTACTAATACAAAGGAACAATATTTTACCCGAACCCATATCCGATCAAAAACATAACAAACAAAATTATTTTGATGATTTTATCATTTTTTGAGAGGTAAAATATTTATCTGAATTATAGGTTTTTAATAAAAAAAAGTTTGGCAAGTGTTCCGTAATTCGTTCTGTACTAAAATAAAAGCCCTTGATTATCATACGATAATTGAGGGCTTAATTTCGTCCTTAGTACCTCGGGCGGGACTTGAACCCGCACAAGCATTTCTGCTTACAGGATTTTAAGTCCTGCGTGTCTACCAATTCCACCACCAAGGCATCAATGTTCAACATTGATTCACTTTTTGATGTACAAAAGTACAAAAAATATTGAATATACAATATTGCTAAAAAAAATTTTAATCTTTTAGATCCTATTTAAATTTTGGTAGTGATGCAAAAAGTATGCTGTTATAAAGATTTGATAATCGGGATAATGGAGTGTGATTTTTATTTTCATTTACAAAAATGCTAATTCATCCACTGATTGTTAAATCTTTATAACAGCATACTTTTTGCATCATCACTAATTTTTTTTGATAAAGGGCTTTTATGTTAGCAAAAACGAGGTAGTCAAAAAATGGAACTATTGCAAATCATTTATGAAAAGTCTGTTTTTAACAAGCTTGTTTGGCACTTTAATATTTGGTATTTCCGCCAATTTATACGTCCCAAAAGGAAATAAACAGAGTATATTTCATTTCGGACAAAACCTTCATTAATGAATAAAGAATTATCCTTATAGGATAATAGCTAAAAAGCTAGCTATTGACTAGGGCTACGGTTCGGGCAAAAAAACAGAAAAATCAAACGGGAAAAAATTAGGTAAAACTAAACATAACTACAACGCATATAATAACAATACTGATTATTTCGTAGGATTACAAATAGTTAAAATATAGGCAATTGAAATTACTGCATTTAAAGCGTCTCGAAACTGCTAAGAATTAACAGTTAGGGAATGTCCGTCATTGCTGTCTATCAATTGTTTCCATTCTGGATTGAAGGAGTTGCATATTATCGGTACTTTTAATAATTTAACAGAATTGCAGTGTGGCTCAAACCAATTGAAAGAGTTGGATGTTTTGTACAAACTGCTATCATTAACCGAATTGAACTGTAGCAATAATAAGTTATCTTTTTGGAATGTAAACAAATATACAAAACTATAAGTATTAAATTACGAAAACAATAACCTTACCACAAATGTACTTAACAAGATGTTTCAGAACTTCATGGCTGTTAAAAAAAGCAATCATTTATATCGGGAGATTTTTATGCTTAAGGGTTTCAAAAATATCAACGGCCGCTCTCGATTTATTCAACGTATAAAAATGAATGCCGGGAGCGCCATTGCTTAATAATTCAGCACACTGGGTAATAGCAAAATCAACACCCAGTTGGTATATTTTTTCGGGTTTGTCTTTATAGCTCTCTGCCGAATCCAATAATTCAGCGGGAATATCGGTTCCACTCATCTTTGTAAAACGCCGGATTTGGCTGTAAGCCGTTAGTGGGATTATACCGGGTATAATTCGGTTGATAATGCCCGATTTACGGGCTTTTTCGACAAAGTTAAAATAATGTTGATTATTGAAAAACAACTGAGTTATCAGGAAATCGACCCCTGCATCAACTTTTTTCTTTAAATTCGATATGTCGGCATCAAACGAGTGCGCTTCGGGGTGCTTTTCGGGGTAGCATCCTGCTCCGATGGCAAACAGGTTCAATTCTTTGGCTAAATTAATCAGTTCCGAGGCATACGAAAAACCACCTGGATGACAAATAAACCTGTCTGAACCTTTTGGAGGATCGCCTCGTAACAGCATTAGGTTCTTTACATGTATCGATTGTAAATATCTAAAATCCTTTTGTATACTTTCTTTTGATGCCCCCACACATGTATAATGGGCAACAGTATTCAGCCCGATTTTATTATGCAAATAATCGACCATGGCAAAAGTCCGTTCCTGGGTTGAACCTCCGGCGCCATACGTAACCGATACAAAATCGGGATGCAGATTCATCAGTCTCCCGACATTGATGCCGAAATCGACAGCCGATATTTCATCTTTAGGCGGAAAAAATTCAAATGAAAATGTGCGTATTTGCTGCCGGAATATATCTGTAATTTTCATGTAGTATCGACAAATTGACGTGCAAAATTATATTTTTTACCGGATACTAGCTTCCGGAATTTTTTCCAACCCTAATCCGGGCTTTTGGCTTAATGTAATTTTCCCGTTAATAATCTGTACTCCTTTATAAACGTCATTTTTTATAAGCAATGCTCCGTCCAAATCAGCCCAGTCGGTCATTGGCGATAATTGTGCGGCAGCCGATATTGCACACGACGTTTCAGTCATGCACCCAACCATTATTTTCATATCCAGTGCGCAGGCCAGTTCAAGCATTTTGTGAGCCTCGCGCATACCGGTACATTTCATCAACTTTATATTAATTCCGCTAAAAACGCCACGCAACCCAATGATGTCGGAAAGCCGTTGTACCGACTCGTCGGCAATTACCGGCAAAGGGCTTTGTTCGGTAAGCCAGGCCGTATCATCAATCAAATTCTTAGGCATCGGTTGCTCAACAAATAAAACATTACGCTCGTGCAACCAGTATATCATTTCCAAGGCCTGATGTTTATCCGTCCAGCCCTGGTTTACATCAACACAAATCGGCACATCAGTAACTTCGCGGATTGTTTCAATCAGTTGTTTATCGGTATCGCGCCCGAGCTTTACTTTCAGAATTTTAAATCCGGCAGCTTTTTCTGTCTTTTTTCGAATTATCTCCGGTGTGTCGATACCAATGGTATAAGATACATAAGGCGTTTTTCCGGCATCATATCCCCATATTTTATACCAGGGCTGCCCGATTAACTTCCCTGTCAAATCATGTAATGCTATATCTACCGACGCTTTAGCAGCTGTGTTTCCTTTTTCTACGTTATCAACATAGCTAAGTATACCTTCCATATCGAAAGGATCGATAAAATCTCCCAGTTTAAGCTTCGACAGGAAATTTAAAACGGTATCATGCGATTCGCCCAAATAAGGGGGCATCGAGGCTTCGCCATAACCAGTTATGCCGTTCCATTTCAGTTCGGTAAGTACTACGGGCGTAGTAGTTCGGGTATTCGAAGCAATGCCAAACGGATGCTTCAGCTTTAAAGTATAAGGTTGAAAGTTGAAATGTAATCTGTCTTTCTTCATTTCCGAAATTTTATCAAGCGAAGATACTATGAAATACGAAGTTTTTGAAAAGCATTATTGATATATTTTGTCATCCTGAACAAAGCGAAGAATCTCTTTGTTTGGTGGGATAAAAGACCTTTCACTTTTTGTTTAGGATGACAAAATGATGACGATTGTGTATAACATAGTATAATCGAATTATTTGTGCAATTATTTATTGGAAACTGTATAATTGAAAATTAGTGCGTATTTTTGAATTGTTTCCTATTTTCATAATTAAGCTTTAGGAGTTTGTAAATGATATTAATAGCAGATAGCGGTTCGAGTAAAACGGCTTGGAGCAGCATTAACAATAGTGCTGTTGCAGAATGTATTACCAGTGGCATAAATCCGTTTTTCCTTGATAGTGCGGATATTATTCAACTGTTAAAAAATGAATTTACACTTGGTAAAGAAAACCTTCAAAAAGTATTTTTTTACGGAGCAGGATGTGTGCATGAGAAGAAACAGGTTATTTACAAGGCTTTGCGCGTTTTTTTTAATACGGATAATATTTCTGTCGATAATGATTTATTGGGGGCGGCACGGGCTCTTTGCCAAAATAAACCGGGTATTGTTTGTATATTGGGAACCGGCTCCAATTCATGCTATTATAATGGTAATGAAATTACCCGACATATATCTCCGTTGGGTTATATATTAGGTGATGAAGGCAGCGGCGCGGTTTTAGGCAAAAGGCTTGTTGCCGATATTCTTAAAAATCAGTTACCAAAGGATATTCGGGACGATTTTTTTACGATGTACCTGCTAACTGAGGGTGAAATAATGGAAAACGTTTACCGGAAACCTTTTCCAAACCGGTTTTTAGCCCAGTTTACAAAGTTTATTGACGGGCATATTGATAAACCGGAGCTGAATGAATTGGTAAACAATTGCTTTAAAGAGTTTATCCACCGTAACATTATGAAATATGGCGAGCAAGTGTTACATTTACCCATCAATTTTACGGGGAGCGTTGCTTGTATTTTTCGAGCGAATCTGGAAAACGTATTAAACGATTGTGGATTATCAATCGGGAAAGTAACACAATCCCCTATGGCGGGATTAATTGAATACCACCTGAATATAAGTTAAAAAATATACGCAGTTGGTTTTATTAAGCTTTAAGTCATCAAAAGAATATATTGATATGTTTTGTCATTCTGAGCGAAACGAAGGGCCTCTTTCTTATCAATTTATATATAAATGAGTGATATTTAACGTATTATAATAATTCTATTATTTATTATAGTTGTTGTTAGAATATTTACCATAATCAATTAGTAATGATGCGTTAAAATTAAATAAAATTATTTTTATTGATTTGAAATATATTAACGTATTGTTTATTAAACAATTTAAAAAATATGACTCTAACCATAATAAGTATTGAAATATATTTTCAATTCAAATCAAAAATCGAAAAATAATTTGTATTTATCTTACAATAAACATATTGCAAATATAATTTAAAAATTAACACATCACTATTAATAATCAATATATAATTAACAACCGAGCTTGCGAACTCGCCAAAAGCAATTTTCAACTACATAAGATGCTTCATGGGCGTTCAGCATAACAAAATGTAATCTTATTTATTATCATACACTTAATAATATTATAAACTAAAATGATAAATATTACCGAATCGGCCTCCGAATTTCAGAATTTGGATAAAATGACTGTACATGAGCTTTTAGAAGGAATTAACAGGGAAGACGCAAAAATACATATCACTGTAAAAAATGCACTGCCTCAGATAGAGGCTTTAATCGAAAAAATTTTGGAACGGATGAAAGCTGGCGGGCGTGTATTCTATATAGGTGCAGGAACCAGCGGTAGACTGGGAGTACTCGATGCCTCGGAGCTCCCCCCTACATTCGGCGTAACGCCGGATATTGTTTTCGGACTGATTGCCGGAGGTGATTCGGCGCTGAGAAAAGCCGTAGAGCATGCCGAGGATGATTATGAAAAAGCCTGGCAAGAACTTGAGGCATTGAATGTAAATATAAATCCCAGCGACACATTTATAGGAATAACTGCATCTGGTACAACACCTTATGTTGTAGGCGGAATAAAAAAAGCTCGTGAAAAAGGCTTGCTCACAGGCTGTATTACCTGTAATTCGGGTTCTCCTCTTGCTCAGGCGTCGGAATGTGTTATCGAGGCTATAGTCGGCCCCGAGTTTGTTACGGGCAGTACGCGTATGAAAGCAGGTACAGCCCAAAAGATGATATTAAACATGATATCGACAACCTTAATGATTAAAATAGGCCGAGTGAAGGGCAATAAGATGGTAAACATGCAATTGACCAATAAAAAGCTAATTGAGCGAGGAACACGTATGATAATGGAGGAGTTACAGATACCACGAGACGAAGCCCGTGATATGCTGCTGAAATACAGGTCGGTAAAAAAAGTACTGGATGAAGCCAATAAAAACAAATAACAGGGAAGTCATTTTATATTTGAAAGAAATGATTTTTTTGAATTTATAAAATTATTTATTCTACCTTTGTGTGGAAATATCTTAATTCTCAAATAAATTAATAATAAAAATTATGAAAAATATGAAAAGTATGGCGATTATCTTTTTTGCTTCAGTTATGTTTTTAGCATGTGGCGATGGTAGTAGTAATGCCAGTGGTAATGGCGACCCTAGGGAAGTTGCCGAAAAATTTTACAAAGCAATAATGAGCTATGATTATGACGAAGTAGCAAAATACTGCTCGAAAGAATCGCTTCAAAGTTTTGAAGAAGCTAAAAAACAAATAAACAATATACCTGCTGATCAATTAAATACGATTAAGGAAACTGCCAAAATGGCTAAAGTAGAAACAGGTGAAGCTAAAATATCGGAAGATGGCAAATCGGCCACAGTTGATTTAAAGGTAAGCATCATGGGTATGGAAAATATCCAACCTATTAAACTCGTTAAAGAAGGAAACGACTGGAAAGTAACTCAATAATATATCTCAGAACATTATTTTCTCTAAATAATACACTTTTAAAATGCTCTTATTATCAGTAATGGTAATAAGGGTGTTTTATGTTTATATACTTTAGCCACATTTGTAATACGCGTATTATCAGCCATCCTTTGCCTTTTGCTTTAACGCCTCCATAATTCCGGTACAAGCTTTTTCAATAAATTTGAATACTTCCAGGTAGCATCACATCATCTTATACCCGTATTTTTCCCGACTTTAACTAAAGATTCAATTTATCTAAAAAATAATATATGAAACCGTTTACTTTTATGGCATCCGTTCAAAAGAATATTGGTGGTGTTCTCCAAAGTATGCTAAATAGACAAAGCCGGAATTGCTGTAAAAAAGCTAAATTAAATACTTTTAAATTCCTTTTAAAATACGTTTAAAATACGTTTAAACGCCCGCATATTATTTTGGATAAACAGCAAGTTTTACGGAAGGCCCTGCGGATACGATACCTCAGTCGGCAATTATTCCCCTCGGTACCTACGGTATATTTCTTTCCGCACAATGGTTTCCGCCCTTGAATGTGGCCGCAAAGCTATCCCGATCATAACTGGCAATACTTCCGCAGCTTATTCCTGAATCAGACAATTTTTTCTTCAAGCCTCCGGCTGTTTTCATTCCCGTTTGCCCCGCGCCGCGATTCCGCCGCCGTTCCTATACTAGGCATAGATGAGCCGAAGCTTGGCTCTCTTCTTCCCCTCATAAGTCCAAAACTCGTCTGCTTCCAAACAATCGTAATACTGCTGCCTGGGCTGGATCATATGACGGGAGCGCTGCGCTACCGGCAAAGTTTTTTGATGCTGATGTTCTCAATTTCAGCGGTATCTTTAATGCCTATGCCGCGGACAAGCGGCAATAAGATCTTTTGTGCCGGGAATGAATGACAGCCTTTGTACCGCAATGCATGGCCTCCTTTGCTTCCCGTACGATTCCTTAGCATTTCTTTTTATCTTTGTACCCTGGCAATCGGGGCGATGGAGTGTGATTTTTATTTTCATTTACAAAAATATTAATTAATACACTGATTGTAAAATATTTACATCAGAATACTTTTTACGTCACTACCAGAATATTTAGTAAATCACAATCCTGTATTCAAAAAAGTGTTGGAATTAGAATGATTAATACCTTTTTCAAACTTTATAAATGGAAATAAAAATAAAGGCCATACTAGCATGCTTATTATGGGGTTCGGCTTTTGCCGGAGCAAAAATAGCTTTTCAATATGCTGATCCTATTTATCTTTCGGGTTTACGGTTTACATTGGCCGGCATCCTTTTGTTTCCACTAATACGGATAAACAAAATCAATATCCGACAAAATTTAAAACATTGGCCTTTTATGTTGTTTTTTGCTTTTGTTCAAACATTTATGCAATACGGGCTTTTCTTTATGGGGCTGAATAAGGTTTCCAGCGCCGTTTCGGCAATTATCATAGGCGCCGGCCCTTTATTTGTTGCAATTATGGCTCATTTAACCCTCAAAAACGACAAGCTCACCCTGCGGAAAATTATTGCTATAATTTTAGGCTTATCGGGTGTTGTATTTATCAGTTTTGTTAAAGGAGGTTTTTCACCGAACAACCCATCGTTTTACACGGGAGTTGCCTTACTTGTTTTAAGCAATATCATTGGTAGTTATACCAATATAATGGTTGTCAAAAAAAAATCGTATAATATTTCACCTATTATTTTAACCTCGTTTGCCAACTTTACAGGTGGAATTATATTGTTAATCACCGCCTTTATTGTCGAAAAACCCGAAATAAAAATCTTTCCGACCGAGTTTTATGCCGCTTTGTTATGGCTGGCGTTTATCCCGGCGGCAGCCTTTTCATTATGGTACGGACTGTTACAAAAACCCGGAGTCAAAGTATCGGAACTCAATATGTGGAAGTTTATTGTACCCGTTACCGGCTGCATACTCAGCTGGCTTTTAGTACCCTGCGAAAAACCCGATATGCCTTCCATTATAGGTATTGTGATTATAATTTTAGCCTTGCAACTGTTGCAAGTACCCTGCCATTATTTCAGGTCTAAAAGTAAGCAAAATAAATAGGCACAACAATTTATGATTTGGATAAATGCAAGAGAGGATAGGGCTTTCCTTGCTGGTCGGTAGCCGAACGGGCAATAACATTAAAACCCATTTTTAAATAAAACGCTAATGCCTGTTCATTCTGCTCATTCACACTAACCTTTTTGACGCCAAGCTCCGAGATTGCATAATTTACAAGGCTTTTACCGATTCCTTTACCCATTGCATCGGGGTGAACAAACAGCATTTCCATATTATCATCTGATACACCCATAAATCCAAGAATTTTACCACAGCAGTCACGAACGGCGAATAAGCTTACCGAATCCAGATATTTATTAAAAATCAAATCTTTAAAAAGTAATATATCGCTCTCTTTTAAAAAATGGTGGGTTGCTCGTACTGAAGCCTCCCATAGCTCGACAACTTTAACATACTCGTTTTTAATAATCGGCGCTAACTCCATACAAAACAAATCCATTAAAAACGTACTGATATGTTGATTGTTATTTGGTAATGCGTATTGCGAAACATAAATTAGCTAATGAGGAAATTAGGGAATGTGAGAATTATTTTCAAACTTACTAATTATCAAATTAAAAAATCATGTATCATGATACTTGATACCATTTTCAATTAACGTCGGTTTTCTTTTTAAAAGATATTTTCGACTCGGTTCCGTTACACAAACGCCTGATGTTTTTACGGTGGGTAACAACAATTATAGCAGCGGTAATAACACTGAATATCTCCATGGTTAGTGTGGTAGCTTCGGAGCGTAACCAGCAGCCAAATATAACAATTACAATAAACGGAAAGAAAATAGCGGCTGTAATCGAACTTAACGATACATAATGTGTTGTTAAAAAGCAAATAACAAATATACCCAAGGCCACGGCAACAGCGCCCGGATTAATCGCTAACATTATCCCGGCGATAGTAGCAACCCCTTTACCTCCTTTAAAACTTGCAAATAACGGAATAATATGGCCTAATACGGCACACGTACCCAAAACAATCTCGTAGCCGGTATATGCCTCGGTTCCTTTTTCCAAATCGGTAAAATGAATAAGCAATACCGCCAATACACCCTTAAGAATATCGAATAAAAAAACAGGAATGGCAGCCTTATGGCCAAGCACCCGCAGTACATTGGTAGCCCCAGCATTTTTACTGCCGTGTTTACGGATATCCGTTTTATAGAATGTGTTGGCAACCCATACGGCGCTCGATATTGAACCTAATGCATAAGCAATTACAGGAAGCAATAAGGCAATAAAAATATTCATTTAGGATTTATTGAATTTATGCGAAGATAAGAAAAATAACTTTACTTGCTAAAAGTTTCGTTTCGGGTTATTCGGAGCGGATTCGTTATCTTTGCAGCAAAGCTTATTATTTCCGCGGTTGTCAATAAGCAAATCAACAGGTAATACAAGCAACAACACAATGATATACCCGAATAATTTTGAACAAAAGATAGGTTTCGACAAAATATGCCAAATGGTAGATGTCAAGTGCATTACAAATGCCGCCCGCCAAAAACTGGCAGATGCTGTATTTATAACAAATCCGGAACATTTACGCCCTATATTGCGGCAGGTTGACGAAATGCGTACAATTTGCAGCATCGACAGTTCATTCCCTGACAGCGGCTATGTTGATGTACTATCTTTTTTACCCAAAATACGCATTGAAGGGACTTATCTGGAAACAAGTGAGATATTCGCACTAAAACGGGCTTTGGAAACAGCAAAAAGCATAGTTGCCTTTTTTAAACGCCAGGAAGAAAACCTGTACCCTACCCTGCGGCGGCTTGTTTCGTCAATTACGGTTTATCCGGCTGTATTGGACAAAATAGATTCAATTATTAACCAGCATGGTAAAGTACGCGATAATGCCTCTCCAGAGTTACTGCAAATCCGCCGGACGGTAAACGAAAAGCAGATACAGGTGAGTCGCCGCATGCAAGCCATTATGAAAAAAGCGCAAAGCGAAGGAATTGTTGATGAAAGCGTCAGCGTCTCGATTCGTGATGGGCGGGCAGTAATTCCTGTAAATGCTATGAATAAACGTAAAATCAAGGGCTTTATTCATGATGAATCGGCTACGGGACGTACTGCTTATATCGAACCCGTTGAAGTTGTGGAACTGAACAACGAGATACGGGAACTCGAATTTGCCGAGCAACGCGAAATTGTTAAAATACTAATCGCTTTTAGCAATTTTTTACGCCCGTACATTGATGATGCTACCGCAGCTGGAGAACTAATTGGCGAGATTGATTTTATACGAGCCAAGGCTTATTTTGCTTTGGAGATTGATGCTGTTTTACCGCTTTTAAGCGACAATCTGCAATTATATTTACGCAAAGCCCGACACCCTTTATTAATGAAAACGTTGAAAAAGGAAGGAAAAGAGGTTGTTCCGCTCGACTTACAACTCGACTACGAGCAGCATATCCTGCTCATTTCGGGGCCTAATGCAGGGGGTAAATCAGTATGTTTAAAAACCGTAGGGCTTTTGCAATACATGCTCCAGTGTGGTTTCCTGATTCCGGTTTTGGAAAACTCGGAAGTAGGTATTTTCGAACATATTTTTATTGACATCGGCGATGAACAATCCATCGAAAACGATTTAAGTACATACAGTTCGCATCTGATGAACATGAAGTATTTTCTACACAACGCCAATTCACGTACCTTAATACTGATTGACGAATTCGGGACAGGTACCGAACCCGCTGCAGGTGGGGCTATTGCCGAGGCTGTTCTAGCAAAGCTGCTTGCAAGCAAATCATTCGGGCTGATAACCACACACTATACTAATCTTAAATATTTTGCCTCATTATCCGAAGGAATTATAAACGGCGCGATGTTGTTCGATACCCAACAGATACAGCCATTATTCAAACTCGAAATAGGCGTACCCGGTAGTTCGTTTGCATTTGAAATTGCCCGTAAAATAGGCCTTCCCGAAGATGTTTTAAAAGATGCCGAAGCAAAATTGGGCGATAAGCATGTAGGTATGGAAAAAAGCCTGCGCGAAATTGCCCGTGATAAACGCTATTGGGAAAGCAAGCGCAGTAAAATACGACAAACCGATAAATATTTGGAAGAAGTCACTTCGAAATATGAAAAAGAACTGAACAAAGTAAAAGAAATGCGGCAAAGCATTATCAAACAGGCTAAAGAAGAAGCCAAAGCATTATTGGCCGATGTAAATAAGCAAATAGAAAACACAATACGTACCATCCGCGAATCACAAGCCGAAAAAGAGAAAACCAAAGAGGCGCGTCAAGCCTTAGAAAAATTAAAAACCAACATTACTGACGAAATCGCTTCGGCTACCGATAAAGAAATAGAACGTAAGATAAAGCAGATACAAGAGCGGCAAAAACGTAAGGAAGAATACAAGCTTAAACAGTCCGGACAAATAAAAACAAACAAGGCTGATGAAATAAAGGAAGATACTCCTTTACAGGTCGGCGATAAAGTAAAAATGAAAGGATCGGATACCGTTGGTGAAATTATCAAAATAAATGAAGGCAGTATTACAGTTGCTTTCGGCCATTTAATTACAAATGCAAAGCCCGAAAAACTGGTCAGAATCTCTCAAAACGATTATAAAAAAGCGGTAAAACAAACACGATCGGCGTCGAGTTCCCTGGCGACCTACGATTTGTCGACAAAACGGCTTAATTTTAAACCTGGGCTCGATGTACGAGGCTTACGCGTTACTGATGCGCTGGAACGCGTGGTATCGTTTATTGATGAGGCTATGATGTTTGGAATTGGAGAAGTAAAGATATTACATGGAAAAGGCAACGGTATTTTGCGTGAAGAAATACGCAAATATCTTTCAACATTTGGTAATGTTCTGTCGTATAAAGACGAAAATGTCGATATGGGTGGAGCCGGTATTACTGTGGTAAAATTTAATTGATTAAGTTGATAGGTTCAGAAACATGCCTTTTAGAAAACGACATTATATATAACTGTATAGGAATTAAAAAAAAACCTATTTCTTCTTTTTCGGGATCATTGCAAATGATAATAAAAATTACAACAATTTCAAAAAAATGGTTGAAATTATATCGTTATTTCCTGAATGGCCCTAACTAAAGTAAAATTTATACAATAATATCCATAAGCTTAATATCTTTAATACGTAACTGAATATTGGCAATACCGCGGTAATAATTTTCAGCAATAGAGTAACAGATATCGACAGGATTTCCTCCGTTAAGATGTTCAAAATATTCCGACTGGTTAAAAGCAATGGCCGATATTGGGCGGTAGGGTTCGTTTTCTTGTATCAGTTCCAGTTTTAAGTGGCCGCCATCGTGGCCTACTGCACGCCCATTCCCGTTATCGTACACATTTTTGGTGAAGAAAACAGGGGACATATTACCCGGCCCGAAAGGCTGGAATTGCTTCAGAATACGAAAAAATTTAGGTGTTATTTGCTTGAAATCCAAAGGTGAATCGATGTCTACCTGAGGAATCATCATATCTTCCGTAATATTCTTTGCGACAATTTCTTCAAAACGCTGATGGAATTCCGGCAAATTTTCTTCCCGCAAAGTTAATCCTGCAGCGTAAGTATGCCCTCCGAAGTTTTCAAGTAAATCGGCACAACTCTCAATGGCCTGGTATAAATCAAAGCCCGGAATACTACGGGCCGAACCTGTAATAAATCCGTTTGAATTGGTTAATACAATGGTAGGCCGGTAATACGATTCGATTAAACGCGAAGCCACAATCCCGATCACCCCCTTATGCCAGTTTGGGTTGTATAATATCGTCGCCTTTTCATTCAGTATATCGTCAGGGTTATCTTCCATCATGGCAAACGCCTCCTGGGTTATATGACGGTCAATATTTTTACGGTCGTTATTGTGCACGTTGATGGTTTGTCCGAAAGACATTGCCGCCTCTTCCGATTCGGATGTCAGTAAGTCAACAGCAGCTCGCCCCGACTCCATCCGTCCTGCCGCATTTATTCGGGGTCCGATTTTAAACACGATATCATCAATAGCAATCTGATGATGTTCAAGTCCCGATAGTTTAATAACTGCCTTCAGCCCTTTGCGGGGACTTTCATTCAGCTGTTTCAGCCCGTAAAAAGCCAGAATACGGTTTTCTCCGGTAACCGGCACAATATCTGAGGCAATGCTCACAGCCAATAAATCCAGCAGCGGATATATATTTGTATGCGGAATATTATTCACCGTACAAAAGGCCTGCAACATTTTAAACCCTACCCCACAGCCTGACAAATCCTTAAACGGATATTGACAATCGGGGCGTTTAGGGTCGAGTACAGCTACGGCATCGGGGATAATCTCGCCGGGCAGGTGATGGTCGCACACAATAAAATCAATCCCTCTCGACTTTGCATACGCTATTTTCTCGCTGGCTTTAATCCCGCAGTCCAACACAATAATAAGTGTTACCCCTTGCTCTATACCTATGTTAATACCTTGATACGAAATACCATAACCTTCGCTGTACCGGTCTGGTATGTAATAACTTACATTGGGGTATATTTCTTTTAAAAACGAATATACAAGAGATACTGCAGTAGTGCCGTCAACATCATAATCCCCATATATCATTATATTTTCACCATAACTGATAGCTTTACCGATACGTTCTACTGCCTTGTCCATATCTTTCATCAGAAAAGGATCGTGGAGATTTTCAAGTCGCGGACGGAAAAAGGCATGAGCTTCATCGAATGAGGTTATTCCACGTTGCACCAGCAAATTAGCGAGTACTTCATCAATAGACAGATCTTTCGCCAACTGTTGAATAACAGTTGTATTACATTTAGGCATGAGTATCCATTTTTTCTCTAACGACATAATCTATCTATGGTAAAAGAATACAAAGATAGTCGAAATTATTGATTTTTTAGAGTACAAATTTTCGAAAATCAAAATTGTATCTGTGAAACAAAACATTATATTTGTATTTTATTTTGTTATTTAAGTATAATATAGCATAAAAATGAAAGTTAGTGGGTTTACAATCATACGCAATGCAGTAAAATATGATTATCCGGTAGTTGAAGCCATAAAGTCAATTTTACCCTTGTGCGACGAAATGATTGTACTGATAGGCAACTCGGAAGATGATACATTAGGATTGATTGAAAGCATCGGTTCCGGCAAAATTAAAATCCACCATTCGGTATGGGATGACAGTTTACGTTCCGGAGGTCGCGTTTTAGCTGTGGAAACAAACAAAGCCTTCGACTTGGTTTCCGCTGATTCCGATTGGGCATTTTATATCCAGGCTGATGAAGTGATACACGAGAAATATTACGATGCCATACGCGAAGCAATGGTACGCTATAAAGATGACAAACAGGTGGAAGGTTTACTGTTCCATTATACTCATTTTTACGGTAACTATAAATATGTTGGCGATTCGCGCGATTGGTATAATCACGAAATCAGAATGATACACAACGATAAACAAATCCGTTCATACCGTGACGCTCAAGGGTTCCGTAAAAATGGGAAAAAACTGCATGTAAAGCTGATTGATGCTTATGTATATCATTACGGCTGGGTTAAAGACCCTTACCACCAAATGGAAAAACGCAGGGCATTTGTTCGCTTGTATGATAATGGCGCCGATAATCATCCAATTATTGTGAAGAAGGAGGAATTATATGACTATTCATATATAAATTCGCTCACTCTTTTTAAAGGCACACATCCGCAAGTAATGCAGCAACGCATTAACCGCATGGACTGGGAGTTTGAACATGATTTGAAACGGAAAAAATTTAACCTGAAAGATCATTTTCTGTACAAATTCGAAAAATGGATAGGCAAACGCCTATTTGAATATCGCAATTACAAGATTATTAAAGATTAATGCAATATGCCGAAATGCCAATAAGATAATGTATCAATAATCAAATAACGTTTAGTAATTTAGTATTAATAATTAATAAATAAGCACATTAGTATATCGGTACATTAAAAAGTACCATAATACCTCTTTCAGTTAAACATAAACGTATAGAAGATAATGGAAAATATAGCTCGCGAAATTGCCCGCAATTTGTTGCAGATAAAAGCCATAAAACTAAACCCTGCCAATCCGTTTACATGGGCATCGGGATGGAACTCGCCTATTTACTGCGATAACCGCAAAACCCTTTCATATCCGGCAGTACGTAAACTGATTTATGAAAGTTTTGCAAAGCTGATTGCCGAAAAATATCCTGATGTTGACGTAATTGCAGGTGTAGCTACAGGGGCAATCGCACATGGCATATTGGTAGCTGAAAATATGGGCAAACCCTTTGTATATGTCCGTTCGACGCCGAAATTGCATGGGTTGGAAAACTTGATAGAAGGAGATTTGCCCGAGGGTAAAAAAACGATTGTTATCGAAGATTTAATATCGACCGGAGGAAGCAGCCTTGCCGCTGTTGAAGCATTACGCAAGGCCGGTGTCAATGTATTGGGTTTGGCAGCCATATTCACTTATAACTTCGAAGCTGCCAGACAAAATTTTAAGACATCCGGCTGCGCCTGCGATACTTTAAGCAATTATCCCGTTTTAATCGAGGAAGCTATCGCTTCGGGCTATGTGCAGGAAAGCGATTTGGACACATTGCAACAATGGCGTAAATCTCCCTGTACTTGGCGCAAATAAATACACTATCAATTTTCAATTTTTAATTAAAGCATGAAGAAATATATCAGTAAAACGGTGAAAGTAAATCGTATGCTGGAAGAAATTTTTAATTTTTTATCGGATATGTCATTATTTTCACAAGCCATACCCAAAGATAAAATTGAAGACTGGCAGGCAACACCCGACGAGTGCAGCTTTAAAGTCAAAGGCATGCACATGGGCGTGAAAATCATCGACCGCGACCCTTTCAAAACCATAAAGTTTACGGGCAATGGAGCTGTACCTGCCGAATTTTTCCTATGGATTCAGCTGAAAGAAGTTGCCCCCTACGATATCCGGATGCGCATGGTGTTACATGTTAAACTTAACATGATAATGAAATTGTTGTTAAAGGGAAAAATCCAAAACGGGCTTGACCAAATGGCCGAACAAATTGCTAATGCCTTTAACGGAGTAGCATCCACACCCCCGTCTAACCTCGAATAGGGAATGCCCTGTTAAAAGTATTGAGTAAGACAAGATGTGTAAATAGAGTTTTAATTTAACAAGGTAATGCATATCAAGATATTATTAGTTATTATAGTGGGGACACTTTTAAGTGGTTGCACCGGAAGTACGGTTAACGATAGTAAAAATTACTTTATAATAAACGGTTTTGCCCAAGGCACTTACTATCGGATAACTTATCATGATAGAAAACGGCGTAACTTTCAACCCGAAATCGAAAAGCTATTGCAGGAATTTGAGCGCTCGCTTTCGGTTTATGATAGTACTTCAATTATTTCGCGGGTAAATCGCAATGAGGATGTTGAGGTTGACGATTACTTCATCGAGTTGTTCAACCGGGCTGCCGAAATAAGCAGGGAAACCAACGGTGCATTCGATATATCGGGAGAACCGCTGTATTTGGCATGGGGATTCAGCCGCAAAAATAAAATACCGATGGATGCCCATAAAGTGGATAGCTTAAAACATTATGTAGGCATGGATAAAATAAAACTCGAAGATAGACAGGTGGTAAAAACCAATCCTAATGTTGTTTTAAACGGCAATGCTATTGCAAAGGGATATTCAACAGATGTTGTTGCGAGATTTTTGGAGAGCAAGGGTTGTAAGGATTATCTGGTTGATATAGGCGGCGAAATGCATATGAAAGGAAAGAGCACCAAAGGCAGGGATTGGCGCATTGGAATCGACAGCCCTATTGATGGCAACTTTGAACCCGGAGCCGAAGTACAGGTAATTTTGGAAGTGAGTAATAAAGGATTGGCGACGTCGGGCAATTACCGGCGATTTTATATCGAAAACGGGAAAAAAATAGGGCATACCATAAATCCAGTAACAGGTTACCCCACAAATCACAACCTGCTCTCGTGTACAGTTATTGCCGATGACTGTTTAACTGCCGATGCTTTTGCCACAGCTTTCCTTGTTGTAGGACTCGACTCGGCCAAACGCTGGATTGAAAAATTTTCGGGACTTGAAGTATACTTTATTTATGACGATAACGGCGAGTTTAAAACAGACTACACCAAAGGGATGGAACGGCACATTGTACGTACAAAAAAAGAGCAAACCCCCTAAGCGACTTGCTCTTTTTCCAGTTTACTACGGTACTATAAACGGCGTTCACTATTGCTACAACATGTAGAGCAATATCCACAATCGGGGGACGATTGCGAATTAATATTTTTTTTCTTCCATAATCTCATTTCTTCTTCTTTGACGCAACATAAGCCCAACTTATGCATATCAGGGTTGTGTCCTACTTCGGTATCAGCAAATTTTCCCTTTATCCAGATACGTACACCTATTGCCAAAAAGCAAATTGACATTAATACTGCTGTAATAATCAAAAGCTTTAACATTTCATCAACATTCTCCCTTTTTATGTTTTTTATACGTTCAAAAGTATAAAATTGTTTTCATATAAAGCTTTTTTAACAAATTTATCTTAGAACCTGTCACGGAATTTAATTTAGATTCAGTTAATGAATATTCTGATTGTCTTTAATTGTGTGTGTTACAGGAGTCCATTAATTTCTCATAGCCTTTTGAACTTCTTCTTTAATAGGATATCCAAGCTAAGGCCTTTTCTACAATTCATCTTTTAGTTAATAATTCGATTCAAGGGTTAAAAAATAAGAGCAATGAAAGCATCGGCAATCTTAGCGAAAACAAGAACTAAAAGACCGGCAATAGAACGGACTTTGTTTGCCTGTTGCAAACCAGTTTTTACGTTCAGCTAGCTGAAAAGCGATTCAACGGGCTGCCTGATATAAGATACTTCGCAGAACAACAAATCATTGCCAGCTTTTTCACGCTGCCGGATAACTTCCGGTCAGCCTTTGACAAGTTTTACAGACGTA
>JAISFN010000043.1 GCA_031263585.1 Prevotellaceae bacterium
AATAACCCCGTTGCGGCCTGTGCTGTGCGGGGTTTTGTTTTACATTAACGTATAAATATCAATCGCCCTATTTGCGACCCTATATTCCGCCACATCTCGACCTTAATCAGCTCCCAGTTACCGTTAAGTATCTGGCTAATGCTAGCCGAACTTACATTCTTCAGGCTGTTGGCCGCCTTATTCTGCCCCCTGTCATTGCCCCCCGCCGAATAAGGGCTGCAATACTCGGTAAATTTTTCTGCAATTTCTTTTTTTTCCAAATTATTTATATATTTGTTCTTTCATATATTATATTTTTAGATTATTAAACTTTTCATTTTTTTGTGTTTTCATATGTTTTTCATATGTTTTCACGCGTTTGTAATAACCCCGCTACGGCCCGCGCCGGGCGGGTTTTTTACGTTAACGTATAAATATCAATCGCCCTATTTGGGCGGCGATATTCCGCCACACCCTTAATCAGGCTCCCCTTTAGCGTTAAGTATCGGGCTTGATGCTAGCCTTACTTAGGCTTTTAAGCTTATTGGCCGCCTTTTTCGGCCCCCTGTCGTTGCCCCCCGTCGCATAACGACTGTAATACTCGGCTAATTTTTCTGTAATTTATTTTTTTCTGAATTATTTTATATATTTGTCTTTTAGATTTTTCATTTTTTTGTGTTTTCACGTGTTTATAATAACCCCGTTACGGTGTGCGTGCTGTGCGGGGTTTTGTTTTACGTTAACGTATAAATATCAATCTCTCTATCTGCGACCTTATATTCCGCCACACCCTTAATCAGGCTCCCCTTTAGCGTCAAATATCGGGCTTGATGCTAGCCTTACTCAGGCTCTTTACGGTGTTTACTCATACTCATATACCCTTGACCTCATCAAAAAAAGTGATGAGAAAATATGCAAATAGTAAACTCTTAAATTTAACCTTATTGTTTTTAGCCGTTCTAATAACTTTATTAAATGTATTTTTGTTTATAAGTTTTTTTATTATTAAAAAAATTATTTGTCTGTTTTGTCATGTTGAGTAAAACGAAGGATCTTTTTTCATCTTGGGGTATAAGATGCTTTACTGATGTTCAGCATGACAAAAATGTGGTATTACTTATTGTCAATTATTTAATTGTTAATGAATTTATTAGCAAATGTTTGCTTTTATTGTGGGTTTTACAATATCATAATAGAAATTAATCCGTAATTTTGGAGATATTATTTTATAATCTTCATTACCATGCTAAATTCTATCATTCATTTTCAGATAAAAAAACTGATTATCATCAGTTTTATGCTATTGTCGGGGACGCTTATGGCGTGCAGTTCGGGAGGTGATAATCCGGATCCTAACCCAAATCCAGGACCTGATCCTACGCCTACTAAATACATTATAAGCTCGGGCAGGATAAATACACAAAATAAATTTTCATTTACATACGGTCGGATGGATGTAAGTGCAAAATTACCTAAAACAGCAAACGGGTTGTGGCCGGCAATTTGGTTGCTTGGTACAGACCAAAGCAGAGGTTGGCCGTCGTGCGGCGAAATTGATATTCTTGAAATGGGAGGTAAAGCAGGTATTGATAACGGTACGTCCGAGCGTTTTGTAACGTCGGGAACCCATTGGGGCGAGTTACTGGACGGCGGAGCACATCCTGCTTACGCCCGTAACGACAATGTCCCGGTTAACTTACAGGATGACTTCCATCTGTATACATTCACATGGGATGAAACAAAAATAAGAATTTTCATTGATCCGGAGCTTGATTCGGATGCGAACATTGTAAACCCCGACAACACGTGGTTCTACGAAATATTAATCAATGTTTATAACGGAGAGTATCCGGTGGGCGAATATTTTCACAAGCCGTTTTTCATTATCCTGAATTTGGCCGTAGGAGGCGATTTTCCAAGTATATACGATATTGATAAAATTACCGCCTTGAATGAGGCAAACAATTTCGAAGCAAAAATGTATATCGATTACATTAAAATATACGACGGCGTAAAAGCAGAAAACATAAAATGGCAGGATCTTTTCGACGGAAATACATTGGACGACACTAAATGGAATATCGAAGTGAATGATGACGGCGGCGGGAATAATGAATTGCAATCGTATCGCAGCCAGAATATTTCGGTAGGTAAAGAACCGGAGACTGATAAAAACTGTCTTATTATTACCGCAAAAAAACAAGCCGAGTAAATTCAGCTTACTGTAAACTTTATATAATTGAAAATTAAAGTTGTTGAGTTCTGTAAAACTATAATGATTAAGTATAATGAAAAGACGTGATTTTTTACGCACGGCAGCCGTTACGGGTATTGCCGGAGCAATTAAATTGGGTGGAGCCGACAAGCTTACCGCTCAGCCCAGCAAAACATCTGCCGGTTACGATATGATAGCTGTAATGAATGGAACACCCGAAGCCATGTTCCAACGTGCTATAAGCGAAATAGGCGGTATGGATAAGTTTATCAAAAAAGGCGATAAACTTGTAGTAAAACCCAACATCGGTTGGGACAAGTCGCCCGAGTTTGCTGCCAATACAAATCCGGATTTGATTAAAGCGATTATAAAAAGCTGTTTGGATGCTGGAGCGAAAGAAGTGGTGGTTTTTGACCATACTTGCGATGACTGGAAACTATGCTATAAAAACAGCGGGATTGAAGATGCTGTTAAAGCTGCTGGCGGTAAAATGGCTTACGCACACGAGGAAAAATATTACCGTAAAATAAACCTTCCCAAAGGACAACGTTTAAAAGAGACTTTGATTCATGAGGCTATTCTTGATTGCGATGCTTGGATAAATGTGCCAATTTTGAAAACTCACGGCGGTGCCAAAATGACCATCGCCATGAAAAATTATATGGGTATCGTATGGGACAGGCGTTTCTGGCACAGTAATGACTTGCAGCAATGCATTGCCGATTGCAGCACATACGCTAAAAAACCTGTACTGAACATAGTAGATGCGTATAGGGTTATGAAAAGTAACGGGCCTAAAGGCCGGTCGGAGAGCGATGTTGTAATGGGTAACGCCTTATTCATGTCGCCCGATATTGTTGCGATTGATACTGCTGCGGTTAAATTTTTTGCACAAATCGAAAAGATGGAGCTGGATGATGTATCGCACATTGCCAAAGCACAGAAATTGAAAACGGGAACAATGGATTTGGATGCCTTAAACATTAAACGCGTCAGATTATAATTAGTTATTTCTAAAGGTCAAACAATTACATCTACATAATGAAAAGTCGCGCTGTACTTAAAAGTATCAGGGTAGTGATTGCGTTGCTGGTAATTATCCCCTTAATGTTTTTATTTATCGATTTTGCAGGGTACGACCTAAGCTCAATCAGATGGCTTGCTAAAATCCAGTTTACCCCGGCTTTACTGAGCGCCTTGTCAGGGGTCAGAATCGGGTTGATAATACTCATATTGCTTATTATCCTTACCTTGTTATTCGGGCGCGTATATTGTTCGGTTGTTTGTCCTTTAGGTATTATGCAGGATATATTCGGTCGCATTGCCCGGCTGTTCAAAAGCAAAAAGAAAAGGCGTTACCGTTATTCCCGTCCGTTGAATATTTTGCGATATTCGGTGTTGGGTTTGTGTATCGTATTGTTTGTTTTCGGCTGCATATCGCTTATCAGTTATCTCGACCCGTACAGTAATTTCGGACGTATTATCCAAAATATCGTGCGTCCTGTTTACATTCAGTTAAACAACTGGGCTGTAACTGTATTAGGCTGGTTCGACAATTATTCGCTGTATTTTGTCTCCGTAAATTTCGAAGTGTTTGCTTTCTGGTTTTCGTTTATTGCCTTTGTTTCATTGACCGTGCTAGTATTTATGCGCGGACGGCTGTTTTGTAATACGCTTTGCCCTGTAGGCGGAATATTAAGCCTAATATCCCGCTATTCGATATTCAAACTCGATTTTGATAAGGATAAGTGCAATAAATGCGGTTTGTGCGAAATGAAATGTAAAAGCCAGTGCATTGATAGTAAACAGCAGAAACTCGATTTCAACCGTTGTGTAATTTGTTACAATTGTATAAATGTATGTAACCGCAATGCCATGAATTATAAATTATCATGGAGAGTTAAACCGGAAGACATACAGCCCGATAATGTTACCGACAATTTGCCTATTGAGCCTGTTAAACTTGTTGTAAATAGCCGTCGCCGGTTTTTGGGTACGGCTATTGCAAGCATAGGAACCGTTACCTTAGCTTATGCCCAGCAACAACAAGCCCGGAACGGGCGAACGAAAGGCTATACAAAAGATTCACCAATAGCGCCTCCGGGAGCCAAAAGCATAGCCCATTTAAAAAGTCGTTGTACGGCCTGCCACTTGTGTGTAGCGCAATGCCCTACCCAGGTTATTAAACCTGCTTTTATGGAGTATGGCTTTGGTGGTTTGATGATGCCACGGATGGACTACGAGCAGCATTTCTGTAATTTCGAGTGTACGGTTTGTTCCGAGGTTTGTCCGAATGGTGCCTTGCAGCCTTTAACCATTGTGGAAAAGAAAGTTGCCCAGATAGGAAAAGTTTATTTTGTAAAACGTTTGTGCGTGGTACATACCGATGGTACCGACTGCGGCGCCTGCTCGGAACATTGCCCTACCAAAGCGGTCGATATGGTGCCGTATCGCGATGGTTTGCGCATACCTCAAGTTAACCGCAGTATTTGTATCGGTTGCGGAGGCTGCGAATTTATTTGCCCCGTAAGGCCTTTTCGCGCCATTTATGTTGACGGTAACCCGGAGCATGAAATCGCAGATAAACCCGTAGAAGAAGAAAAGAAAGATATTGAACTGGATGATTTCGGATTTTAAATATCTGTAGAATCGGTCTGAGTCTGGCGGGTTAGCCAGTCTTCGATAACCGGCGGAAAATATTTATATTCCAAGGCATGTACTTTTTCGGCAACAATTTCCAGGGTATCTTCAGGTTCTACCGCACATTTTTTCTGGAAAATGATTTCACCCTTATCATATTCCTTGTCAATTGTGTGTATGGTGATTCCTGTTTCACGCTCTTTATTATCAATCACAGCATGGTGTACGTTCATCCCATACATTCCTTTGCCCCCGTATTCGGGTAAAAGGGCGGGATGTATATTTATAATGTGTCGAGGGTAAGCATCAATTAAATATCCGGGTATCAGCCACAAAAAGCCGGCTAAAACAATTGTATCTACTTTATGTAATACTAATGTATCTAAAATAGTTTTATCATTATAAAATTCGTCCTTGTTAAAAATAATAGCGGGTATCCCATGCTTTTTAGCACGAACGAGAGCATATGCATCGCTCCGGTTCGAAGCCAATAATTGAACATTTATGTGAGGATGATTGTTAAAATAAGCTATGATATTCTCTGCGTTAGTCCCTTGACCTGATGCGAAAATGGCTATATTATTCATTTATAGTGCAAAAACTTTTTTGCAAAAGTAAAACAATTTTTCTATTTTTGCAGCCTTGATTTAATTTATCCGTATTGTTTTTGGATAAAACAAGATATTAAAGTTAACTTATTATTAATTTAAAATTGAAAGTTATGGCAGAAATTGCATCAAAAGTAAAAGCCATTATTGTTGATAAACTGGGAGTTGGCGAAGATGAAGTAACTCTTACAGCAAGCTTTACTAATGATTTAGGAGCTGACTCGCTTGATTTGGTAGAACTTATCATGGAGTTTGAAAAAGAGTTTAGCATTTCTATTCCTGACGAAGATGCTGAAAAAATCGGTACAGTAAACGATGCTATTGCATACATCGAAAAAAATTCGGTAAAGTAAATTTTTAAAGCGTACTACTTTACAGGTCTAATCAATTTAAAATCTCTATGGAATTAAAACGTGTAGTAATAACTGGTATTGGAACAATCAATGCATTAGGGAATACCGTAAAAGAATATTATGATAATTTACTTGCAGGCGTTAGCGGTGCAAACCTTATCACATATTTCGACACTACAAACTATAAAACGAAATTTGCCTGTGAAGTAAAAAGTTATGACGCAGCGAACTACCCTGAACTATTCGATAGAAAGGAAGCCCGTAAGCTCGATCTTTATGCACAATTTGGTATGGTTGCTGCATACCAAGCAGTTGTAGATTCGGGGCTTGAGCATGATAAAATTGATTTAAATCAAGCCGGCGTTATTTGGGCCTCGGGAATCGGCGGTATTCGCACTTTTTTTGACGAGGTTAAGGGCTATATCGAGGGAGGGAGCATCCCTCGTTTTAGTCCCTTCTTTGTACCGAAAATGATTTCGGATATAGCTGCCGGACATATTTCGATGAAATTAGGGTTCCGGGGACCGAATTATGCAACAACCTCGGCTTGTGCCTCTTCAAACAACTCTATTATTGATGCTTTTAACCTTATTCGTTTGGGGAAAGCCGATATTATTATTGCTGGAGGATCGGAATCTGCAGTTAATGAAGCTGGTATAGGTGGATTTAACGCTTGCCAGGCATTATCGACCCGTAATGACGAATATCTAACGGCTTCGCGGCCGTTTGACCAAACCCGCGATGGTTTTGTCATGGGTGAAGGCGCTGCCGGACTGATACTTGAAGAGTATGAGTATGCAAAAGCCCGCGGTGCAAAAATTTATGGCGAAATAATCGGCGGTGGAATGTCGGCCGATGCATTTCATTTAACAGCTCCACATCCCGACGGTTTAGGGGCTAAAAGCGCTATGCTTAATGCTATTAAAGATGCCGGAATTAGAGTTGAAGACATTGACTATGTAAATGTTCATGGTACATCTACGCCTATAGGCGATGTTGCCGAATTAAAAGCCGTACAAGGTGTTTTTGGCGAACATGCTTATAAAGTTAATATCAGTTCAACAAAATCAATGACAGGACATTTACTTGGCGCTGCCGGCGCTGTTGAAGCTTTGGCATGCCTTTGTGCAATGGAACGTAGTTTGATACCTCCGACCATTAACCATTCGGTTGTTGACCCTGAAATTGATCCGAAATTGAACTTAACGTTGAATAAGGCCCAGGAGCGTAAAGTTAATATTGCATTAAGCAATGCTTTTGGTTTTGGTGGTCATAATGCAACAATACTTATTAAAAAAATCTAAACCGTGTTACGGCGGTTTTTTCGATGGATAACAATAGCCGTTTCAAGCGAAAAGGCTTTATATCTAGATTTAAAACGGATATTCGGCGAATACCCGGGCAGGATTTTATTCTATAAAATAGCTTTTATTCACCGTTCTGCCACCAAACAATTATCCAAAGGACGTATACTTAACAATGAACGACTTGAATATTTAGGCGATGCTGTACTAAATGCAATAGTTGCTGATTATTTGTACTCCCATTTCCCAGATTATAAAGAAGGGCGGCTTACTCAAATGCGCTCTAAAATTGTAAACCATGTAACCCTTTCGCAAATAGCCCGTAAACTGGATATCGACAGGTACATTATATCTCAACCCAATGTACAATATTTTGGTAAATATTTTTATGGCGATATGGTAGAAGCCCTCATCGGGGCACTTTTTCTCGATAAAGGTTTTAAACGTACCAAAGCTATTGTGCAACGCCGGTTATTGAAAGACTACCTCGACCCGGAAAGCTTAATTAAACTGGAAGTCGATTTTAAAAGTAGGGTAATAGAGTGGTGCCAGAAATATAAGCATAACATTATTTTTAACTGCCGGATTAAACACACACGTGTAAAATCATCAAATTTATTTTCGGCCGATGTAATGATAAACGGTGAAGTGATGGGTAATGGAACAGGTACATCGAAAAAAGAAGCCGAACAGAATGCCGCCCGCATTGTATGGGAAAAAAATATCCTATCCGAATCGGTACAGAATGTTATATAAATAAATTATCCCGCTTACCGAATTCCCCCAATACAAAATCTTTGTACCTTTATCTTTTAAACAGGTAATATAGTGGGAAAGCAAATAAAAAAAATCAAGTTACAACTGCCCGATGTTTATTGCTTATTGGCTGTTTATACGGTTAATAAGGACTATCAGCTGGCATGGCTGTTGAATGCGGAACTGGGTTTACACTTGCAACGCGAAGTACAGCCTGTGGGTACTTTTTTTTCGCTGTATTCAGATAGGGAGTCATTGCATCCGCTTCAATTTATGTTGATTGCCAATAATTCCGAGTGTAGGCGACTTTTCTCCCAATACGAACAAATCGATTATTTTTTTAAAGTTTCGAATGCTACAAACGAACAATTATCAACTATTATGGGCAAAATACGCCAGATAGATTCGGTTATTACCTGTACCCGGATGGATGATGAAGCGAAACTGTTGAAAATTTTTAACCGCTTGTGATAGTCTGGCAAATCCACATTTGTAAAAAATATATTGACAAGTGATTGTACTATTTATCCCGTTGCTGGAAGCTGCCTCAAAAGTCCTCCGAGTTGTCATTGGCTTCGCCGAACTCGCAAAGCTCGGTTCTGAACGAAGCGAAGAATCTAATTTGTTTGATAATAAGACCTTCGCTTTACTTAGGATGATAGGAACGAGTTAGATTCTGACTTTTGAGACAGTTTTTTATAAAAAATATTTTGAAATCAGGTTTTGGCACAGATTACAAGGTTACGCCGACGGAAGGGGCACGAATAAAAATTTTTAGATACTCTTATTCGTAAAATAGAATTATGCATTTTTCTGGTTAATTTTTCTGGGCGAACCGGTCTTCATCCAAAAACTGTTTTGTATCTTTAAAGCCTTATTTTGCATAGGCTTCTGAGTCTATTTATCTAAACAATAACCTTAAACAATAAACTATGATCAGATTATATTTTATTATGAGCCTTGTTGCGGCGATACTATTGTGCCAAGCCGTTAATGCACAGCAAAACAGAACGGAAATTGATAAATCAAGCCCGAATATGATTATCCACTCCGTGTCGGAAAATGATTTACAAAGCTGGATGTCATATTTTGTATCGGAAGAATGCAGGGGACGTTTAACGGGCGATATCGGTTTCGACCGTGCAGGAAAATATGCGGCATTGCTTTTTAAGGAGTGGGGACTGGAACCCGGTGGCGATAACGGGTCTTATTTCCAATCGTTCCCTCATCCATATACCGAGGTTAAATCAGGGGGATATTTCAAATTATACTTGCCTGTGGGTAATGATTGGGTCGAAAAATCGTATGCCTACCCTGATGATTATATCCCCGGAGGCTGCTCGGATTCGGGAGAACTTAAAGATTTGGAGCTTGTATATGTCGGGTACGGGCTCACTGCACCCGAACTTAATTATGATGATTATAAGGGGGTAAACGTTAAAGGCAAAATTGTTGTGTGCGAACCCGATGTTCCTTATCAGGGAAATGATAGCGAACTGAGGAAAAAATGGATGCCTTACCAGTATCATAAGGTTAAAATGAAAAATGCGCAAGAACATGGCGCTGCGGGTATGACGTACCTTTCGTCGTTGGCTAATCCCAATTCGGGATGGAATAAAGGGTTCATTTATGCAGGCGTGAGCGAGAAAGTGGCCGAAGATATTTTTGCAGGTACAGGAAAAAATTATAAAGAAACAAAAGCAAAAATAAACGAAACGCTTACCCCCATATCTTTCAATACGAATAAAAAAGCCGACATTAAGGCTGTTACCGAATATCACCCGGAAGGTGTGGGATATAATGTTGTGGGAATAATAAAAGGAACCGACTCTTTGTTAGCGCCTGAGGTGATTATGGCTGGCGGCCATTTAGACCATGTGGGGATGATGCCCGGATTAATGCCCGGCGCTTTAGACAACGCCTCGGGTAGCGTTATTATTATGGGGGCGGCAAAAGCATTTGCCACATCGGGATTTAAACCCAAGCGTACAATGATATTCATTTTGTATGGCGGCGAAGAAACCGGACTGATAGGGAGTAGCCATTTTACCCAAAATCCGCTGGTTCCGCTGAATAGTATAAAGGTGTTGTTTAATATTGATATGTTAGGGACAGGATACGGGCTCGCAGCCAGTACCGCTCAGAAATTCGGCACGGTTTTAAACTATATCGAAAAAGCTAATGATACATATATAAAAAGACCTTTCCGTACATGGTTGGGTTCAAATGAAATTACTTCGCGCCCACGAACTGATGGAGCTGTATTTTTTCAACAGGGCGTTCCCGTAATCAGTTTGTTCAGTTTTGGGGCAACAAGCCGCACACCATACCACCATCCTGGCGATACAATCGACCTTATAAATTTCGAAATTATGCGCGATGCTGTTAAACTGCTTGTTACCTCAATGATGGAATTATCCGGCATTGCCGAAATTGAAATTGCAGTTGTAAAGTAAGTAGCTGAAATAAATTATTGTCGTATTCATAAAATTATAAAATGCCTGTTGTTTGATAATTAAAACTGGTACGGATAAACTTAGACCTTATGTGTAAAAAATGGACTGCAAACATTATGACCATAACACTCCGACAGGTATGTATATGGCGAGTAACTGCTGAAAGGGTAAGTAAACACGCTTACGGTTGGATACAAAACTCCTGCATGATTCGTTATGATTGGCATGCATAATCCCTTTATTGAGTGAATACCGACCGGAAAACGAAAACTGGTCGGTGCTGAATCTTGCAAAATCCGAAATCCACAGTAAAAATATGACACAAACTTTTGTAGTAAAATTCGGCCTCAATATCGGATATGGAAAGCAGGTAAAACACAGTAATAAATTAATTAATAATACTGATAATGAATTGGGTATTATATCAGGAGTAAAACAATAAAACATTTAATTGTACCGGATAAAAATTTAATCAGTTTATTTTTTTGTTAATAAATCTAGGATTATTAATTGAAATTTTATAATTTTGGACGCTGAGGCATATTTTGGTATATTTTTTGAATTTGATTTTGGATATAAAACATTTTTACAAAGTTGATTGTATAACGAATTAAATTATAATACATAAATATTAATCACAAAAATAAACACTATGAGAAAATTCGTATCAATTGTATTGGCAGCCGCATGTGTTACACTTTTCAGTTTTAACTGTATCGCTCAGGAAGTAGATATTAACCAAGGTATCGACCTTTATAATAAGGCTACCGAGGCCTATAACGCTAAACAATACGACCAGGCCATACAATATGGTAATGATGCCTATAAAATTGCAATTGACGCAGGCGAAGAAGGGGCTGAATTAAAGAAAAATATGGAAACGTTAATTCCGCAGTTGTATTTGGGAAAGGCAAATAATCTGATTAACGAAAAGAATTTTGACGAAGCAATAACTGCTTTTGAAGAAGCAAAGACAATTGCTGAGAAATACAATTCGGCCAATGTAAAAGAAAGTATTAACGAGGCTTTCCCCAAATTATACATGGCAAAAGGTGTGGCCGGTTACGAAGCTAATGACTTTGACAATGCTATTGCAGCTTTGACAAAAGCAGCAGAATTTGATACAAACAATTCGCAAATTTATTTGTTGCAAG
Source organism: Prevotellaceae bacterium (assembly GCA_031263585.1). Lineage (GTDB taxonomy): Bacteria > Bacteroidota > Bacteroidia > Bacteroidales > UBA932 > JAISFN01. The sequence goes on from JAISFN010000043.1 coordinate 11,466, forward strand.
GCGCTTCATATCTTAAGAAAAGTGATTTGGATAATGCCGAACAAGCTTTTATTAAATGTGCCGAAGTTGGAACGGCTACAAATAACGAAACGAATGTAAAAAATGCTAATGCACAATTGTCTACCATATATTTGTTGAAAGCTCAGGATGCTATGAAAAACAAAAAATGGAATGATGTGCTCACTTTTGCCGACAAATCGTTGGAAGTCAATGAAAATTTAAACGGATATAAAATGAAAGCCAGCGCAGCAATGCAGCTAAAAAAATGGGATGATGTAATTGCAGCATACGATAAAGTAGTATCAATGGGTACCGATAAAGATAAACCAACAGCATATTACTACATTGCAGCAGCTTACCAGTCAAAAAACAACGTAAATAAAGCATGCGAATTTTACAAAAAAATAAGAACCGATGCTACTTATAAAGCTCATGCCGAGCAAGCCATCAATGCTCTCCAATGTAAATAAAATAAGCATTACAACAAGTATATAATACAAAAATATTCATTTTATCATAGAGAGGCTGTCCAAAAAGTCGTACTTTATTTCATTTTTGTCATCCTGAACAAAGCGAAGTATCTTATTGTCCCTTAAATTAGATTCTTCGCTTCGTTCAAAACTGATCTTTGCGAGTTCGACGAAGCCAATGACAATGTGGAATATTTTTGGGCAGCCTCTGTATAGTATTATATATGGCTATTGAGAAATTGTTAGACCTATATAGCGATTATCTATTATTCATGACCAAACCAAGGACGGCTACCGGGTTATCGTCAGTATCCAACGGGCATATAAGCCATGATGATCGTATTACTCGTTTTCTATCAGGTGAAGAAAAGGTTTCTAAAACCTTATGGTTTTAAGGATGAAATCTTAGTTCGAGAATATGGAAACCCGGTATCTGTTTGATAATTGTTGACCCGACAATAGAAAAACAGTACATGGACGAAAACGATTAGCATTGTTGGCATTTGGATCACAGTAAAGACAAAAATGTAAAAAGGATCAATATCCTGTCTGCAATTTATGTTTGCACATCTTTGCAAGGAGATACTCTTCATGTTCTCTTGTCTTATCAGAATGTAAAAAAGACGATTCGTTTCTGGGAGATAAAGACCCGTAAAGAAAATCGTCAAAGGCCGGTAAGCGGGAATGAAATGATGAGCCAAGTGATAGTCAGGCAAATAAAGAATCAAGTTCAGTTCAAATATATTTTGGCAGATTCGTGGTTTGCTTCGAACGACAATATGTTATAACATTAAATACAAAGATTATGAAGACCAGACGTAAGTACTCGAACGATGAAATAACCGTATTTTGGCGCCCGAATGAGTGCATACATGCATCTGTTTGTTTTACAAAGTTATATTCGGTATTCAACCCCCGCCGACACCCGTGGATTGTTCTTGACGGAGCAGATACAAAGGTGGTTATCGATATTGTGAATGAATGCCCTACGCGTGCACTTACGTTTATGTGGAACGATTCCGAAAAAAATGCTGCCGAAATTAGCCGGAAAGCCGAAAAAGATATTGATTCGGTAGCAAAGGAATTTGGCTATGTTCCGCAAGAAAATCAGCCTGTTGAAATAAAAATTATGCGTAACGGCCCTATACTCGTTACCGGTGATTTTAAAATATTCGACAGCGATGATTGTACTTTACAACCAGTAAAAATGGTCTCATTATGCCGTTGCGGACACACAAACAATCCATCGTATTGCGATGGAAGCCACTTTAAATACGGATTTCGCGATGAAGAATAAGTGTGATATACGTATTGCGTATCGCGAAACATAAATTTTTAATGAAGAAATTAGAGAATGTGAGAGTTATTTTCAAATTCCCAAATTAAAAAAATCGCAATACTCAGTACGCATATCACATACCCAATTAAAAGCGTCGTATACTATATTCCAATTAATAATGCAAGACAGCTCTTTCCGTTTATCTGCCGGTTTTTTCCAGCGCGATGTATTAACGGTTTCTCCCGAATTGCTGGGGAAAAAGCTGATACGTCGATATCCCAATGGGTTTATACAACATTACACAATAACCGAACTTGAAGCATATTGTGGCGTTACCGACTTGGCATGCCACGCCAGCAAAGGCCGTACAAAACGTACCGAGATTTTATACCACAATGGAGGGGTAGTATACATGTATCTTATTTATGGTATGTACTGGATGCTGAACATTGTTACAAGCATTGAGGGTGATCCGCAGGCGATACTAATTCGAGGGGTTGAGGATACCGAAGGACCGGGACGGATAGGCAAACTCTTACAGCTTGATAAAAGCTTTTACGGTGAAGATTTAAGCACATCGCAACGTTTGTGGGTTGAGAATGTTCCTGCAATTGCCCCAGCCGATATAATTACAACTCCCCGCATCGGTATTGATTATGCCGGCGAATGGGCTCATAAACCCTGGCGTTTTGTATTATTATAGATACTATGGTCAAGAATCTTTTAACCGGATATGAGATGTGCGACATGCGATTTTTTTAATTTGGGAATTTGAATATGAGGGAATTTGAATATAATTCTCACATTCCCTGATTTTTTCATTGACCAATTTACTGATCACCTATCTCGCATCTTATCTCACATTTCATAATTAAGCATTGTTGATATTTTTTGTATTTTTGATTGTTATAACAACGCATACCAGAGAATGAAAAAAATTTTATCATGCATTAGAGTTTATATTCAATAAAAGGTTATAGTGTGTTATTATCAATAAATTACAATATACATTGTTTTGTATTTCAATTATTTTCAGTTAATTTTAATTTACTCATAATTATCAATCTAAAATTTTATTGAATATCATGTCTATAGTATGGTAATCCTGAAAATTGAGACGATAGGGAAGCTCGAAGTGGTTAAATACAGTGTGCAAAATATAGTGGAATGCACAAAAATACGCTAATGGTTGCCGAAAACTAAAACAATGCTGTTGGCTGTGGGCGAAGTTGTAGGCTTTATCGGCTTTTCGAAAGTTACCGGCGAAGATGTGGAGATTACAGGAGACTCGATACATATGGTTTTACCTGCCCCCGAAATTTGTTATTGTAAAATCGACCATCAGCGTTCGAGGATTTATAATGTTGGTTTCGGCTGGTAGGATTCGACTAATTTAGTAGGCGATGCCTATCGTTATGCCGGAGGACAATTATATGCCAAAGTCGGGCGCTTGGGACTTGACGCGGAAAGCAAAAAAATGCAATAAAAATCCTGACTCCGTTGCTCAACGCTTTCGGCTATCCTAAAGTAGGCATTAGCTTTAAACAGCCCGATTTATCGAAACTTGTCCGCTAATAAAATCGCTGCCTGCGCCTCCAACTATCTGGAAGTAAGTATCCCTGTGATTATCTGAATAAAAGCGCTCGCAATATCCGTATAAATATCATTATTTTATTATGAAGCAAGTTATGCCGGTACTCCTGATTATACTCCTCTCCTGTAGCGCGGCTTTTTCGCAAAAAAGCGATACAAATTCGTTATGGGTTAGTACATCAATAGGAGGATTTTCAAATGGGTTCGGAATCAATATCGGCATAGATTATGAATTTAAAAACAAGCAGAATTCCGGGCGTTTCAGCATGGATTTCAATACAGACGCTTATCAGTTAGGTGATATCGACGGATATTTGAACTAGACAATAGGCGCAGCCTATTACCAACTCGTTTTAAAATGGCTGGATATTTACGGCAGAACCTTTCAGGGTCTGGCTTTTAAGGTTTACTCGTCGGATTATTATGAATATTATGAGGAAGGTGATTTTTACATAATCTCGGGTTGGAGTGGAACCGCTAGCAAGCGGCCATAATGGGCGGTATACGGCTGAATGTGCTGTCACAATTTTCGATATTCGGCGAAATATGCGTAGGTTCGCCCGTAATCTGTTACAATGCAGGTATTACGCTACAAATTTGGAATTAGAATTGATATAAACCTATAAAAATGTGGTCGAAAATAATCAAGTCGGCAATAATCGTAACAGTTGTATTATTGTTTATCGTGGGTTGTTCGGCTATCCGGTCAACCGGGAAATATCCTTCGAAAAGGAAGGAAGCCGAATTTGAGAAATTATCAAATTACAGCGATGGGGCATTTCAAAGCCCTTACGGAAGAACCGCTTCGATAAACCGGGATACCATACCTCGAAGCCGTTTCCGGAAAGAGCGTTCGAGCCGCTTTAAAAAACCGAAACTATCGCGCGACATACCATCGATTAAGACAAACTTACTTGATACAAGTTTTACAGCGCCTACCATTGTCTGGTTCGGTCATTCGTCATATCTTATTCAATCGAAGGGATTTACTATTTTGGTAGATCCTGTTTTTTCGGGTTATGGCTCCCCGGTTTGTTTTGTAAATAAAAATATCAACGGCAGTAATATTTATAATCTGAAAGACCTACCTCCGATTGATTTACTAATTATTACACATGACCATTATGATCATTTCGACTATAAAACGGTGTGTAAACTCCGGAAAACCGATACAAAAGCCGTTGTACCCATGGGTGTTGAAACAACAATGGATTATTGGGGTTGGAAAAACGAAAAATTTAAAGAAGTTAACTGGGGCGATTCGCTTTCCATAGCTCAGGATATATTGCTGGTTTCCACGCCTACTCAACACTTTTCGGGACGAAGATACCGGCGCAACAAAACCCTTTGGACATCGTATGTGTTGGAAATACATGGTTACCGGATTTTTATAGGTGGCGACGGAGGCTATAACAAACATTTTAAAGATATCGGGGATAAATACGGCCCATTCGATTTGGCCTTGCTAGAAAATGGGCAATACAGCCCCTACTGGTTGTCAAGCCACTGTTACCCCGAACAAACTGTCCGAGCAGCAATTGAGCTACAAGCAAAAATGATATTGCCGGTACATTGGGCTAAATTTTCGGCAACATACCACCCATGGAACGAGCCTGTAAAACGCTTGTTACCACAGGCTGACTCCTTAGGAGTAAAAGTTACCGTACCAAAAATAGGTGAACCTTATACAATAGGCGAACCGCCTAAACGAGAGGTCTGGTGGGACTTTGATTAAAAGACTCATGAAATCCAGCTTTGACACGGACTAAAGGTCCGTGTCAAAGCTGGATTTGTACAAAATATTGATCCTTGTGTCTATATAACAGAACAAATAAAAACAACAAGTTATTTATATGCAACAATATAAATCTAATTATTGACATGAAAAATACTGGATTACCTGCGGTGAGCTTGCAAAGCTCACCGCAGGTAATCCAGTATAAAATATATTTTCATGCGTTTGCCTTAAATATATAAAATTGTCCTTATTTTCTCAGTGTCAGTATTTCTTTTACGGTATCGGCAGTAATGTTGCGGACTTCGCCGAGTTTCCAACCGCGTTGAGCCAGGCGGTTGCTAACTTTTTCAATGGCCTCATCGCCTAAATTATAGTCGGACAGATGGGTTTTAATACCTATTTTCTCAAAAAAATTCTCTACAACTTTAATTGTTTGGTTAATAGCATTATCCTTCGACTCCATGTTTATTCCGAATACCTCCCTTCCCAAACGGATTATCTTTTTTGCTTTTTGATTCCTCAAAACAGTCATTACTCCTGGTAAAACAATAGCCAGTGTCTGTGCGTGATCAATACCGTAAAAGGCGGTTATCTCATGTCCAATCATATGGGTAGCCCAGTCTTGCGGTACGCCGCAGTTAATCCATCCATTTAACGCCCATGTCGATGCCCACATTAAATTTGCCCGCACATCGTAGTCGGTAGGGCTTTCCAATGCTTTGGGTCCTTCGTTTACCAGCGTTTTCAAAATGGCTTCGGCCATGTAATCCTGTAACATCGAATCTCCTGTGTAATAAGTAAGATATTGCTCTATTACATGCACAAAAGCATCCGCTATGCCGTTACCGATTTGTTTTGCCGGAAGGCTGTAAGTAGTTGTGGGATCAAGTACCGCAAATTTAGGATATATCAAAGGTGAATTAAACGATATTTTATCATGGGTTTCGGCACGCGTAATCACACTGCCGGCATTCATTTCCGATCCCGTAGCGGGTAACGTCAATATGGCGCCGAAAGGTAAAGCCCTTTTAATTTCGGCATGTTCCGATATAATTATCCATGGATCGCCAATTTCAAAATAAGCTGCCGCCACAATAAATTTAACGGCATCAATTACCGATCCTCCGCCTACAGCCAGCACATAATCTAGTTTTTTATCTTTAATGAAGGCTGCGGCTTTCATACAGGTTTCGTAATGTGGATTCGGTTCAATCCCCGAAAATTCATGCACTTCATGTCCTTTCAATGCAGCAATAACTTGGTCGTACACGCCGTTTTTCTTAATACTTCCCCTGCCATATACTATCAAAATTTTATTGTTCTTCGGTATCTCGTTTGCAATGTTTTTAATAGTATCCTTTCCGAAAATGATTTTTACAGGATTGGCAAAAATAAAATTTTCCATATCACATTCTTTAAAAAATTAATATATTCACTATCATTGTAAATTGGGCATTATCAATTGAATATTGTTTTATTGTACAAAAAATAAGTATTTTACAATTTTAAAAATGCGGTAATAATTTATTTCGACTGCTTACTTATTGTGCTATTACAAAATTAAGCAAAAAAACTATACTTCACGCGGAAAGGTTTTGTGCATTGCTATTCTCAAAGAATTGAAATTTCAGCGTTAACAATTCGTTCAAATCTGCGGCATATTTAGTACTCACCTCTTCAAAAAACGTTC
>JAISFN010000198.1 GCA_031263585.1 Prevotellaceae bacterium
TAGGCGGCTGGCGAAAGACTACGAACGCACGATAGAATCTTCCGAAACGATGGTTTATCTCGCTTTTATCGCGCTGATGATTAAATTTTTATAATGAAAATTTTTAGACAAACTCTAAGTAAAATAAAAATCCTGTTATTGCTCAAAGCTATTTTTTACAATTAAATAACACAAAAAAATGAACAAAACAGGTATAAATGTTATTATTATAGGTATAAATTTATTATGTAGGTCAATGCGTTGATTTGTTAATGTGTTAATGATGAGTAGTTGGTAGTAAAGCGTTGATTTTCAAATTCTATAATTGGCATATTATTTCACCGGCAAATTAGCACATTTAAAAAATTATGCATTATGATATTATCGTCTTGATAAATATATGTTTAACATTTAGAAAATTAATAGTATGAAATCTGTAGAAAAAACTGTTTTGACCTTTGCCTTAGGAATTGCTATTGGAGCCGGTATTGGTGTTTTATTTGCTCCCGATAAAGGAGCCTGTACTCGCCGTAAAATTAAACGCGAGTATGATAGTTATATCAATAAAATACATGATAAAATTGAAGATTTGAAGATGAAAGAAAAAGAACTGGTTGAAAAATTACGTAAAGCTACCGAGTCAAAATCGCATGAAGCGTAAAATTATAATTTGTTGACACGATAATATGATGATTTATTTATTTAACATTATCATATCAGCATATCAGCACATTAGCGTATTTATAAATAAATTAATAAACATTAAAAGCATACAGTTATGAAATCAGGAGAAAAATTAATTATTTCCTTTGCAGTCGGTGTAGGATTGGGCGCAATTTTAGGTATATTGTTCGCCCCGCAAAAGGGGTCGGAAACCCGCAAGCGCATTAAGGAAGGCGCCGAGGAGTATTACGAAAAAGTAGGCCAAATTGTTGGCGATATTAAAGATATGGTACTGAGAAAAGAACAGCAGGCTATCGAAAATATTATTGCCGAAGAGGAAGAAATATAGATAAATACCCCCTAAATATATGAATGAACCTATAGATAGAATAGCACATTTGTTTGAAAAACTGAAAACGTATATCACGCTGCAAATCGAAATAGCATCGTTAACCGCTGGCGAAAAAGCTGCACAACTTTTAGCCAAGTTGTTATCGGGCGGGGCTATTGTATTTTTTGCCGTGTTCTTTTTTCTGTTTGCGGGTCTTTCTTCCGGATTCGCTTTAGGCGCATGTTTGGGTAGTTATGCTATAGGATTTTTATTGATTGCTGCTTTTTACCTGCTTATTGCCGTAGTAATTATACTATGCAAACATAAATATATCGAGAAATCATTAACGGATGTGTTTATAAAAATGCTTTTCAAGAAAAATCAGGGAGACAAAAGTGATGAATGAAATAAAAAATATGGAGCAACTGCGCACCGAAAAAGCCCGGCTGAAATTGGAGCTGGAGGAAAACGAACAGGAAATACATAACGAGATTGATTATTTTAACAAACACATGCAGCCGATATTCAATCTGGTTGATTTTTCGAAATCCAAAATAAGCCCGTTAATTGGTGGTATTGCAAAATTAGCCTTGCCTTTAATTGTAGGCAAAATGGCTAAAACAACAGCAAAAGCCGGAACAAAAGCCTCGATTTGGGGTATGGCGGCAACGTTGGCTGCCGAATACCTGGTAAAAAATGTCGATTTTGCATCGGTTGGCAATAAAGTAACAGGCTTTTTTAGCTGCCGTAAACATAAACCCTGCAATACAGTAGATGTTGATTAGAAAATGATAGAATTTACTAATTTGCTAATGAGGGAATTGTAAAGTGTAAAATGCGATATGTGTACAATGTATTGCTCCTCTCACATATCTCACTTACTCCCTTTTGCTGGCACAGGCTATAAGTCTGTGCCAGCAAAAGGGATTTTGTATTTTTATTGCAAGTTTATTTTCTGTAAATTTTCATGTATATCGGTAAATGATCGCTGTAGCCTCCTATATAATTAATCCAGCGATAAGTAGCTTTGGGGCGGTAACTGTTAGCGGCAGGTACATATTCTAGCAAATGATCGGCCATGAAAATTCCGGTATCACTGGGCTTGCAATATAAATCCGAATTTGGATTCAATAAATTCCCCGATACTAAAAACATATCGACCAACTGCCAACGGTTACGGTATTTTATACTGCCATCGCCAGCTTCGGCTAATAAAGCCGATACATTATACAGCTTTGTATTGCTTATATTTGTGTAACTAAAGTTTACCTGCAGGCCTTGGGTAAGCGTTTCACTTTTGTAGGTATCGTTAAAATCGCCCATCATCAGGATGTTTGCTTGCGATTGATACATTAAAATACTATCTGCAGCTTTTCGTAAGGCTTGTGCTGCCGACATCCGTAGTGGGGCGGTTTTTCTTGCCCCATCCCTTTTCGATGGAAAATGACTGACAAAAATATGCACAGTATCCCGTTCATCAATCAAGGCCTTGGCATACAGAATTTCACGTTTTTGTTTATTCAATTCTTCGTTACCCATTAAGAAAAATAAGGAGTCGAGCAAGTACAACCGCTTGTTGTTATATAGCAAAGCAACGTCAATACCCCGTGTATCGGGCGAATCGTGGTGCAAAATCGAATAATCGTATCGGCGTAAGGTTGTGCTATTGATTAACTGTTGTAGAACGTAGTAATTTTCAATCTCGCATAAACCAATTATATCCGGCAGATTTTCAACATTTATATCCGTAATAACCCGGGCAATAGCATTGCGTTTTTTTATAAACCTCTCATGTGTCCACTCATATACATCATTAGGGGTAAACTCATCTTGCGTCAGGGGATTATTAATTGTGTCGAAATAATTTTCGACATTGTAAAACATAATAAATAACTCGCCGGATACTTGTCCCTGTCCTTCTACAAATATTGGTAGGAGGAAAAGTATCAGTATGCAGTAAATGAAGTTAACTAATTTAGTCATAGCTGCTTATAATTATTAATTGATTATTGCTCCGCTACCGCGCGAATCCTTTCGCGCGACCTTACTACTATATTCCCACACGATATAATCGCACGGGAGCGGTAAGTTAATCGTTAATTGATTATTGTAAACTTAAAACCTCTTTAAATTTTGTTCAATAATAATTTTATAGATGCCATTTAGTCCATCTCTTCGACGGAATCAAAAGTTGTTTCTTAATTTCTACATAGCCTGCTGTTTTATAGCTCCATGCAAAAATCCGTTCAATAATCCATCGTTTTATGAAGGACAATGAAGCCTGTTCCTTATATCAGCCAATAATAAGCTGTAATACATATCCAAAACCATGCTTAATATTTGCCGCTAATTCTCACCCCTGTAAACTCCGTCTGCCGTTATTGTTTTTACAGATAAACATAAGTCCTTGAGTTCTCGTATTAATAATTGAGACGTTTCACTGTCGCGAATATTGCCTACGCTTACCATTTTCGCTATCAAAATTCCGTTTTTATCTACTACAACATGACGCTTTATCCCTTTTAGCTTTTTATGGCCTTCAATGCCGCTGAGGGCTTCGTTGGTCACCCTGCGTACACGATGGCTATCCATGATACCTAAACTAGCCGAATGCTTTCCATTTTCGTTTTCACCTGAGTATTTCTGGTGTACGGCTCAATAATAAAACAAATTCCTCCTATGAAGACCATTTGCGAAAATGGTAATACACTCAAGATAATCTTTAGGAAACATGCGCCATTGGCAGCCGGTTTTTACCCTGTAAAAGATAACATTCCCTAATATTTACTTAAACCGTATTTTCGTTTCCTTTTTTGGCGTAATAAAACTTTTTCGATACATTGCCATTGGGTATCGGTTAAATCTGTTGGATAAATTTTATTCATTGTAATTTTAAGTAATTGATATATTAAAGTTACAAATAAATATCCAAATAAACAACTGATACCCAATATTTTTTACATGATATGTCGTTTTTTTTACTCTATACAAATTTTTTCTTTTAATTTCCTAACAGTTACTAAGATTCACACAAATTTATACAATAGTCGAATATGTCGGCGATAATTTTTACATTCGCGGTAAAATAAGTTATTAAGTTGTCAAAGGAACTTACTAATATATTTTGTCATACTGACCGAGGGGAAGGATCTATTTCTTATTGAACTACAAGATGCTTCACGGCGTTCAGCATGACAAAAACCCCGCCGCTGCCGCGCGAATTCTTTCGCGTAGCCTTACTGCTACATTCTCACGCGATACAATCGCGCAGCAGCGGCGCGCTCAATACGATAAAACGCAATATAAATATTGTCAATTGTTTATAAGCAGAGATGAATATTCTGGAAAATGAAGTAATCAGGCTTCGTGCCCTTGAACCATGTGATATAGAGTTGCTTTACATCTGGGAGAATGATATCGGCGCATGGCAGGCAGGCGAAACCATTGTGCCATTTTCGCGTTACATATTGCAGCAGTATGTTGCCAATGCATCCTTCGATATTTACGAGGCTAAACAGCTCCGTTTAATGATTGATGCAAAGGATAATGACATACCCGTTACGGTGGGTACAATCGACTTGTTCGATTTTAACCCCTACCATAAACGGGCAGGCGTGGGCATTCTGATTTATAGCCCGCAAAACAGGCAGAAAGGATATGCCACACAAGCATTAAAACTGCTTATTGATTATGCATTTACTGTATTGAATTTACACCAGTTGTATTGTAATGTTGCAGCCGGTAATCAAAAAAGCCTAACTTTGTTCCGGAATTCGGGTTTTGAAATTACCGGATTGAAACGCGAATGGATTTATAACGGCGAAAATTGGGAAAACGAATATCTGCTGCAACTATTGGCCGATAATTGATATCAATTATTGGTATTTTATTTAGCATGATTTATTTATGAGGAAAGATATCCTATTTTTAGTATCAATAGTGCTTGGCATGCTGTCGTGCACTGAGCGTATGGATATTAAAACAGATAATAATATGCCGCGCTTGGTTATTACGGGTCTAATTACTACCGATACGGCAATACACAAAATTTACGTATCGCGAACGGTGCAATATCTGGGGAACGAAGCAACAAAATACTACCTAGATGGCGTAGTAAAGTTGAATAACACGGATTTAAAGGCCGACGACAGTTTTAATGCCTATATCACCACTCCGGACTTTTACGGCATACCGGGCGAAACTTATAAGCTGGATGTATGGGTAGACTTTGACGAAGACGGGGAGCCGGAACATTATGCATCCGCGGTCGTTATGCCTGAATTTATCCCGCTCGATAGCATTTATTTAGGCTCGATGTCGGTTACGCATCCGTTAGGGCCTCCGTGGATGTTGTTTGTGGCTTTTCAGGATCCTGTGGGACCCAATTATTACGGGGCTGGTTTGCATATAAACCAGTTCAATTACAGTTGGACGCTTGCGCAGTATTTTATTAACAACTTTAATTCGTCGGTCGAGGATGGACGGTACATTAAATTCCCGGTATACTATATTGAGGATGAACTGGAGTTCCGCAACAGTGATGATAAGTTACCACTAAAGCCCGGCGATACACTAACACTAGCGCTGAATAACATGAGCCAAGGGTATTATGATTTTGTAAAGGCCGCAAAACAGGAAATTGACGGAGGAGGAAGTCCCTTGTTTGCAGGGCCTCCGGCCAATGTGCCCAGTAATATAAGCAATGGAGCTTTGGGCGTATTCGGAGCTTATACCATCAGCCGGAAACAAATCTGCTTGCCCGAAACACCTACTTTTCCTAAGAAGGAATCAGGTATAAACCATAAAGATAATAAGTTTTCCGTTCTCAAATTCAATGGTAAACTGCGATCCTTCGGCTTCGTTTAACGTGCCTTGCCACCAGTTGGTAAACAGTCGGTTATATACGGAGTACATTAACCCATGTGTAGTAATGGGGGTTTGGGGCGTTATGGCAAATATAGATATTTGCTGACCTTTTGTGCTGTTAAACCGGGTAGTTGCTACTATAGGAATGAAAACACCCGTATCGGTCATCATTTTTACGTTGATCTTCTCAACATAATCAACCAGTAATGAAATGTTCCCCAGCGTATGATCATCGCGCAGACCAGTTGCGCCCAATATAACAACGTCGGTAATACTACGAGCAATGCACCACTCCACTGCCTTTGTCAAATCGTTGGTTTCCTGATCATAAGATGGGTATATCCGGTCGCCAAATTGTTGTTTTAACCCGGCGGGTATACTGTCTAAATCGCCGGTAATGGCATCAGGATTGCGCCCCCACTCTACAAGCTTTTTAGCGGCGCCGTCGCAGCATACCACCAACTGTGCCGACTTTAGAACCTCTAAAGGCAACTTATGATCGGGAAATTTACCGTCGGCGAGAATAACGACTGACATTTTATATATTTATGATTTAAGATTTTTAAGTTTTTAAAAGAATTTATTGATACACGTTGTCATTTCCTTCAGCTCGCAAAACAGGGTTCTAAACAAAGTGAAGTATCTGGAAAAAAGGCGCTTCACTTCCACCCTGCATGATAACTTGATAACAATTCAGCATAAAGCGCTTCATTAATATTCAGCACAATAAAAAATGCGGATTTTAAACATGCCGTTTTCCATTCTCGAAATATTTTGATAAGCCGTATAATAAGGTTATCAATAAAACTACCGATGCTAAATAAACCGCTATGTAACTGCTCCCGCCGGTTAAATCTCTGGTTGTTAAATCCGGATTATTCGTAACTGCCAACAATAAAAAAGCAAAGCCGTTATTTACAAAATGAATAAAAACCGGAACCCAAAGCGATTTGCTTTTATAGTACGCCCAACCCATTAAACAACCCAATAAAAAAGCCGGTATTCCCTGCCAAGGATTCAGGTGCAATGCAGCAAAAATAAGCGCCGAACACATAATTGCATATTCGGGTTTCATGTTATTCTTTAACAGACCCTTTAAAATAATGCCGCGGCAAAGCGATTCCTCACACAACGGTGCAGCAATTACTACTGTTAAAAACGAGGCAAAATTAAGCGATACCATATTTCCTATAATATTGCTGAACCATTCGGGTACCGGTATCCAAGCAGAAAGGGGTTCTATTACAATGGCGCTTAAGAGCGTAATAAACAAAAGGAACCAAAGTACCGTTGCATCGGGATTGTCAAAATCAAGTTTAATAACTTGCCGCCTTATTTTAAGTTGTTGCTTTATAAAAAAGAATAACAAAGCAAAGGTAGCTATATAACTAAACAAGGTAATCCAGCTTTTTAGTAATGAGTTTTGGTAGGCAAGCGTAAGCGAAAAAAGCGATAAAAATATACCGATTCCAAAGGAAAAAAGCAGAAAAAACCCGAATAACGTCCACGACTGCGACAGGGTTGGATAAGGCTTAAGAAACGGATTGTCAAAATTATCCGACGGATTATTATGTTGATTGTCGTTTGGCATTTCCATATGATAAAACTTGGTTTTTAAAACAAATTTATTTCTTTTCTTGATAACAGGCTCCTTTATTAATACAATTTTTACAAACATAACTGTGCTTAAAATAGCTCCAGTTGTTCATCAAGTAATTTATAACTTGTACGATGGTAGGGTGTTACTCCGTATTTGGCAATAGCTGCGCGGTGCTTACGGGTTGGGTAGCCTTTGTTATGTTCCCAATCGTAGTAAGGGTATTCGGCGGCAAGTTCCTTCATATAATCGTCGCGATAAGTTTTTGCCAATACCGACGCTGCAGCAATCGATGCATAACTTGCATCACCTTTAACAATACATTGATAACTAATGCCTTTATAGGGTTTGAATCGATTGCCATCAATCAAAATAAAATCGGGAGCGGTATTCAGCTTATCCAAAGCTCTGTGCATAGCCAGTATCGAAGCATTCAGTATGTTGATTTTATCGATCTCCGTATTATCGATCCATGCCACGGCATAGGCTACGGCATTTTCTTCGATATATGGGCGCAGCTCGTAACGCTGTTTTTCGCTTATTTGCTTCGAGTCGTTCAACAACGGGTGATAAAAATCAGCGGGTAAAATAACTGCTGCCGCATATACCGCCCCCGCCAGACACCCGCGTCCGGCCTCGTCGCATCCGGCCTCAAGCCTGCCATTCTGTAAAAATGGTTTCAGGTAGATAGTTTTCAATTTATTAGTTTAAATCATATTAAATGATATGCGTACAGCATATTGCGTTTTTCACATATTGCACATCCAATTAAAAAAGTTTTGATTCCTGCTACTTGATACCATTTTTAATTGCTTAATATGCATTTTGCCGGAATCCTTTTTCCGGAATTTTTATGGTGTATTCTTTTGGCGCTTCTGAGTTTATTGTCAGCTTATTGCTACGCAACCACGGATTAAAATACTTAATCATTTTATAATTTGTACCGTGTTTTTGGGCAAATTCGGCCAAATTGGCGATAGAGGTTTTTACTTTTACCTCTTTATATTTTAAAGGCGGAAACATATTTTCGTCATTAAGGTAAAACCCGTATTTCGATACATCGCGGAAAATAATCTTATATCCCAACGAGCGGTACACATAACGGGCGGTTTCCTCGTTAAGCGCCATGTCGTAATAGCTGCTTGTTTTCTGGCAGCTAATCTGGCTTTCGATATGCCCCATTCCCACATTGTACGACGCTGCCACCAATGTCCAGTTACCGAATTTCTTATAGGCATCTTTCAGGTATTTGCATGCGGCTACCGTAGCTTTTTCAAGATGATAACGTTCATCCACCTCGGTACTTATTTCTATTCCGTATTGTTTTGCAGTGGCGCTCATTATTTGCCAAAACCCGGCAGCTTTTGCCGGCGATACAAGATTTTGTAAATTACTCTCGGTAATACACAGGTATTTAAAGTCGTCGGGTATTCCGTTTTCTTTCAAAATAGGCTCGATTACCTGCAAGTAACGGCTTGCCAATTGCATGGTATACATCATACTTGCATGCCAATAGCTCATTATCAATATTTCGCGTTGTAATGATTCACGCACGTCGAAATACTCCAGAGGCACTTTTTCACCGGCAAAATCCAGTTTATCGGGCAGTTCGGGCAAATGTATCTTTTGAAACAACTGTTGCCCCGAAATGTTATTATCTTGGGCAAAGCATACGGCAGGGAGGACTAATATAATAAAGAAAAAGGGAATATGCTTGATTATTTTCATTTTTAATGAATTATATTTACGTTGATGATTTTTTATCCGGCAATTTACATTTTTTCGGTAATAAACGGGTTATACATCCGTTCCTGCCCAATTTCGGTGTCCGGCCCGTGTCCGCAGTACGCCGTAGTATCGTTCGGCAGCTTCATCAGCTTATTTAATAAACTATCCATAATTTGGTCGTAATCTCCGCCGGGTAAGTCGGTACGGCCTATGCTGCCTTGAAACAACGTATCGCCGGCTATTATAAATTTGTCTTCTTCCGAATAAAAACATACGCAACCGGGTGAATGTCCGGGCGTATGGATGACTTTTAAAAGTGAATTTCCGAATTTTACGTCATCACCGTCTTTTAAATAGCGTACCGGTAGTGGCGGATGCTCCATTTTCATCCCGAAAACAGACGTGTATGATTCTGCCCGATTGATATTATTTAATTCCCCTTTGTGCGCCCATGCGCCAATACCGAATTCACGACAAACAAAGGCATTGCCGAAAATATGGTCGAAATGGCAATGGGTATTCAGTAAAGCCGCAGGTTTTAAATCGTTTTCTACAATAAAGTTTTTTAATCTATCTTGCTCCGCTTTTGTATAACATCCCGGATCGATTATCACGCATTCTTTTGTTTCGTTATATAGCACATAGGTATTCTCTTCAATATTATTGAATACAAAGTTTTTTACAGTAATCATTAATCAGTTAATTTTAAAAATAGTGTAAGCCTTATACACAAACAGTTCATTTGTGCTGTTTGTTGTGCAAAGATAGTAAAAAGCGTGCGAGTGTGAAATGATTTGAAGAATATTAATATGGATACCGGTAAAGCCCCGTGCGAAAGGATTTACGCGGCGGCGGAGTAAAACATTTCTAATTTCGGCTTAATAGTCAAAAGGGATGGTAAAATTGGCTTGTTTTTCACTAATGATCAAAAATGATAAAGTTATCCTAAAAGTACGAATTTTGGACAGCCTCGGTTTAATAAAATGAATATTTTGTATTATATATTTGTAATGCTTATTTAGGAATAGCTAAATTAAAATAATTTTTAGGCAACATTGTTCCTTGCGGGCAAAAGAGCCTCCGCTTTCTATAAGCATCTTCAGTAAGAGGATTTTACAACCCATATTTCCGCCATGAGGAGCTGGCGGCTGTTTCCAACGATCTTTCCATGACCAATGCCAAGTGCATGGGTGCGATAGACCAACTGTATCTGTTAATAATAAAAATAGTTTTGGCAGTCTATTAGCTTCGTGTTCTCTGAAAAACAAACTATCATCGCCCTCCTTATCTGTTCAAGGAAAGACGACAGGGAGTGTAGCATTTCAGGAACGCCATAAGTCAATCTTCAGTGGGTTGCGACCGAATGGCAAGATGAAAAAATAAATATGAGGATAAAATCCGGGTCGATTGAACAATAGCCTGAGCGCTTAGCTGGTAAACTCAGAAGAGAGACAGACAGACACAGACACGCCAAATCTCTGACCGCGATACCCTGCCTTTCCTTGCCTCAGGCCTGGGCAAAAGAACTTATCGTGGCGCAATTGCAATAGGCAGAAAAAGACGGAAGCCGTATCCGACAATTTATCGTGCCAACAGTTATTATGCATCTAAACGGGGATTAGCTGCGGCAAGCCCACATAGCCCGCTTGCTCTGGGCTTTGCCCTGTAAAAGAGAAGGAGGTCAATCCGGTGTTTACGCAATTTTATATCTTTGTATACGAAAAATATTACTAATGCTTAAAATAAGATTTCTTGGAACGGGTACATCGCAGGGCGTACCTGTAATAGCCTGCCCTTGCGAGGTGTGCCATTCAACGGATGAACACGATAAACGCTTGCGAACATCTGCCTTGGTTGAAGTTGACGGTAGGAATATACTGATTGACGCCGGACCCGATTTCAGGCAACAATTGCTGCGCGAGAACATTACGCAGCTCGATGCCATTTTAATCACCCACGAGCATAAAGACCATATAGGAGGACTGGATGATGTGCGTGCTATAAATTATGTAAGCGGCAAAGCCATTGATATTTATGCGGAAGACAGGGTGTTGCGGGCAATAAAGTCCGATTTTGCCTATGCTTTTGCCTATCTGCGTTATCCGGGCGTTCCCAAAATGAGCCTGCATACCATCGCCGACAATGCGTTCACGGTTGCCGGTGGTATCGAAGTTATCCCCATCAGGGTGATGCACATGCGTTTACCGGTATACGGCTACCGCATAGGCAGGCTAAGCTACATTACCGATGCTAATTATATTGCCGACAGTGAGATTGAAAAGATGAAAGGCTCCGAAATTCTGGTAATAAATGCGCTGAGGAAAAAGAAACATCTGTCGCATTATACGCTGGACGAGGCGCTGGAGCTTGCCGCCAAAGTGCAGGCCAAAGCAAGCTATCTAACACATATATCGGACCAGATGGGGCTTTATGCCAAAGTTGAAAAACAATTGCCGCCCGGCGTACATCTGGCTTACGACGGCTTACAATTAACAATTAATAATTTATGATTCAAGATTACAGATTTAATATTTTTAAAAGTGTGATAACGTGGTAAATAGTAGCGTCATTTTTGTAAGTATTTATTGGACATTATATAATAGTTAACACACTGTGAAGCTGTTTCAAAAGTCGGAATCTAATCCGTTCTTGTCATCCTGAGTAAAGCGAAGGATCTTATTATTATGAGAATTAGATTCTTCATTTCTGCCGCTCCTGTGCGCTTGTATTGTGTGGGAATATAAAACAAGCAGAAATTGAAATTAGAAAAAATAGGGAGTACTAAGGCAGCGCGAAAGGATTCGCGCTGCAGCGGCGGGGTTTTTTTATGCTGAATGTTAGCAAAGCATCTTATAGACTGGTTAGAAAGAGATCCTTCACTTCGTTCATAACCGAGCTTGCAAGCTCGCCGAAGTCTATGATAAACATATATCAATAAATTCTTTTGATAATTTACTATTGCAAATTTTATATAATGGCAAAAATAAAAAAAGCATATTTCTGTCAAAACTGCGGATTTGAATCGGCCAAATGGCTGGGTAAATGTCCATCGTGCGGCGAATGGAATTCGTTTATCGAGGAGGTGGTAAGTAAATCGTCATCAAACACTGCAGTTGTTGGGTTTGATAATGTTAAAGCCCGTCCGCAAAAAATTGACGAAATAAGCCTTGAAGAACAACAGCGTGTAAGCCTTGCCAGCGGAGAAATGGACAGGTTGCTGGGCGGCGGGCTGGTTCCGGGGTCGATGGTACTCATTGGAGGCGAGCCGGGTATCGGTAAGTCCACGCTCAGCTTGCAGATTGCCTTGAAGCAGCCGTTGCTTAAAACGCTTTACGTGTCGGGCGAGGAAAGTGCACAGCAAATTAAATTACGTGCCGACCGCCTGGGGAGCAATGGGAGCAATTGCTACATACTTGCCGAAACCTTGCTCGAAAATATACTTGTACATGCCCGCGAAACCGCGCCGCAATTAATAGTTATCGACTCTATTCAAACAATTTATACCGAACGTGTCGAATCGTCGCCGGGCAGTGTATCGCAAATACGCGAGTGTGCGGTAATGCTGTTGCGATATGCCAAGGAAACAGGTACGCCTGTTTTTGTTATCGGCCATATCACCAAGGACGGAGGCATTGCCGGCCCAAAAGTATTGGAGCATATTGTTGACGTGGTGTTGCAGTTTGAGGGCGATAATAACCATATATACCGCATATTACGGGCAATAAAAAACCGTTTCGGCTCAACATCCGAAATCGGTATTTTCGAGATGCAGGGCAACGGGCTGCGCGAAGTAAGCAACCCCTCGGAAATACTGGTAACCCACCACGACGAGGCTTTGAGCGGTGTTTCGGTTGCCGCTATGATTGACGGTATGCGCCCCTTTTTAATCGAGATACAAGCCCTGGTAAGTACGGCGGCTTATGGCACCCCACAGCGATCGGCCACGGGTTTCGACGCACGCCGGATGAACATGCTGCTGGCTGTACTCGAAAAACGGGCGGGTTTCCGGCTGGCGGTTAAAGACGTTTTTTTGAACATTGCCGGAGGAATTAGGGTTGCCGATCCGGCTATCGATTTGGCAGTTGTAAGCGCTATCCTGTCATCGAGCCTCGACATGGCTATACCAACGGATTATTGTTTTGCGGCCGAAGTTGGATTATCAGGCGAAATACGTCCTATTAATCGTATTAACCAGCGTATTATCGAGGCGGAGAAATTAGGGTTTAAGCGGATTTTTATATCGAAATACAATCAAAAAGGTTTGGAACTGAATAAGCGTAAAATCGAAGCGATTATGGTTGGTAAAATCGAAGAATTGATGTGGAAGCTGTTCGGTAAAGGCAAGTAAAAGAGTAAAGTTTATGCGGCTGGAAATCAGAATCACGTATCACGACACACGACAAGCCCCTCCCTAAGCCTTTTCAAAAGAGATTAAAGTATAAGCCATTATGTTATAGGTGTTTGTTAGGTTTTTTACGATTAAGCGCTAAGAAAATGACATATACAGGAACGCAAATAGAACTGGATTTAGAAAAAATAGAGAATCGTCTTGAAAAGCCGGACTGGCCTTTGCTGATTGCGGGCCCGTGCAGCGCCGAAAGCGAAGAGCAACTAATGGATACGGCTGTGCAATTGATGAATACAAAGCGCGTAAGCATATACCGCGCAGGGCTTTGGAAACCGCGCACCCGCCCCAATATGTTCGAAGGCGTAGGAAAAGTCGGTTTACCGTGGTTGCTGAATGTAAAGAAACAAACAGGTTTGCAGGTAGCTACCGAGGTTGCAACACCCGAGCATGTTGAACTGGCATTGAAACATGATATTGATGTTTTATGGATAGGAGCGCGCACATCGGTAAATCCGTTCTCGGTACAGGCTATTGCCGATGCTTTGAAAGGAACGAATGCAACGGTGTTAGTCAAAAATCCGGTAAACCCCGATTTGCAATTGTGGATAGGAGCTTTGGAACGGATAAATCGTGTAGGGATTAAGCGCTTGGCAGCCGTTCACCGCGGATTTTCATCGCATGAAAAAACGGTTTTCCGTAATGCGCCTATGTGGAATATTCCCATCGAATTAAAGGCCGCCTGCCCCGGTTTGCCCGTTATTTGCGATCCCAGCCATATATGCGGCAACGCAGGGCTTATTCCTATGCTTGCCCAAAAAGCGTTGGATATGGACATGGCAGGCTTAATGATCGAATGCCATAATAAGCCCGAATGTGCTATGAGCGATGCCGGGCAGCAGTTGTTGCCGACACAATACGGCAATATGATCCGTAATTTGATTTTACGGTCGGCAAGCCCGGCGGGCGACGCTGCCGATGCCGGCGGTTTATTGCGGCAACTGCGGGAGGAAATTGATGTATTCGATGATGAGCTGATACAGAAATTATCGTTACGTATGCAGGCAGTGGCTAAAATAGGACGCTATAAACGCGACAATAACATAAGCATATTACAATTACACCGTTGGAGCGAGCTTGTACGCCGGCGTATTGACTTAGGGCAAGCCTTGGGCTTAAGCGAGGATTTTTTGAAAAAATTACTCGATTTAATTCATCAGGAATCGATTAATATCCAAGTTGAAATTATGAATAAGGAAAAATATTAAAATTAGCCGAGATTAAGAGCCTGTTTAAATTTGTCTCAATAAAATTATGTCGGCCAGGCAATCTTTAGCTTTTTCTTTACTGTACTTTTACCTTTGGTAAGCTCGCATAGCTCGGTTGGCTTAATGCAAAAGAACAAAAAAATCAAGACTGACTGACGCTATTGGGCTTTTCAAGGCTTGGCTTTTTACTCCGTAGGGAACGCCGCCCGGTTGATCCCCGATTGAAAGTCCCTCTTCCAAATTTTATACGCAGAAAAAGGAAAGGCCTGGGCTACGCAGGCTGGGCGCCCGCTTTTGAAGCCGCCGGTTAAAACAACAGGCTTTAAATACCCGTAATATTTATGTAAACATTTATTGGACTTTATATACCTAAACTTTTTGATGGTTTTTACATTACATACGCGCTAACGAACTACAAATATTATGATTCTTTATTCTGTAATATTGATTTTCCGTAATAATATTAGCGTTTTTCAGTTAACCGAGCAATTATTTAATATATCGCTATTTTTTAATTTAATCGAAAAAAATTTTAAAATTTATTTTTTGTTTAAAATATTTTTTTGTAATATTGTGCCTTCAAAATCTAAAAACAACGCAACCTAACCAATGTCAAACGCAATAAATATACTATATACCTATATCATCAAGCTGCTTAGCAATAAGTTTGGCATAGGGTTTGCAGAGAGAGAGAGAGAGAGAGAGAGAGAGAGAGAGAGAGAGAGAGAGAGAGAGAGAGAGAGAGACGCACCGCCAATTCTAAGTTCCAGCGCGGATAATATAAAATTTCTTTTCTCTTATAAAAGAGATGCCTGTTTAAAA
>JAISFN010000070.1 GCA_031263585.1 Prevotellaceae bacterium
CATCAGGCGATTTTTCATATTGCTTTTGATACCTGTAACCAGGTGCAATCCATCCTCAAAAAGCAGTTCGCACAAAGATGCCGAAATATAGCCTTTGTCACCATAGAGTTTGCCGAAGAGGTTTTTGCACAGTGGCTTAATGACAGACCATTGCCTGTCGTCCACATTGGCGGGAGTAATGCAGAAATTGAGCAGTTCGCCTTTGTCATTGACTACCAAATGGAATTTAAATCCATAAAACCAGCCCATCGAGCTTTTGCCAATGGCTGCTATATCCTTAAAAACACGATTGCGTTTGATGCGTTTATTTTTGCATACAGCCATTTTAGTGGAATCAATAAAAGTGATGCCCGTACATTCACCAAAACAAATCAGCTTTAAAAACAGGGCGAATGGAATCATAACTTTCCGCTCAAGCTCAACAAAACGATTGTAAGATAGTAGATTAGGAAATTCTCTTTGTAAATGTTTTCCAACATAAAACAAATAAAAATGTTTCAGATTACGGAAACTACCGTAGTGAAAACAAATCATAAGGGTAATAATTTCAGCATCGGACATGGCAAATGAGCGGTTTCTATGCCGTTTACCATCATCGGGAGGTATTTGGCGTTTTTTGATTTCTTTTGAAAACTCCTTGCAAAAATCGTCTGCAATACAATAATTTTCAGTAATTTTGTCGATGGTAAGTTGTGCCATAATTTTTATTTATATTATTGGTTTTGAGTTATAAATATAATGAAAATTATTCAACTTGCCATTTTTTTTTATGTTTTTCTTACGTCGAACTCAGGTCAATAGTGCCGCCAAGCAAGGCAAGCTCGTGCTTGGGATCGATAAAATCTTTCTACTTCGGGCGAAACAAAGCGACTTGCTTGATTTCAGCCAATTTGTATAACATTATGTACAGGTGTTTTGATTATAAAAGTATTTAATACGGTAGAATTTAACAAACTTTCATAAAAGTATTTTACTATATATCAGAAATTTATATGCTCTTTATGGGAGGATTATATAAAATTGATCAAAAACAACAAAGAATAGCTGCATGATCAAACAAAAGAGAGCGCCCTTGTGGAACATCGTCAGCGGATAATCATATTACTTTAAAAAATTGCCAATAAAAGTAAACACGTTTTTAAAGTTCTCATCCACTAAGTCCTTTATTTTTTCCAAAGCCGGAAACGGGTCTTCGTGTTTATAAGGGTAGGGTAAATCAACGTCCTTTATCAGTACCGGGATATCGCGGTTTTTACCTTGCAGGGTATTAACCACTTCGTAAGGGGGTACAACGTTATCTTGTGTTAAAACCAGCGCCATCATTCGGTTGCTCATAGCCCGGAACAAATTTTCCCTTAAATCGCTCATCACTTTATAATTAAGCATACTCCTGAAACTGATTCCCTCAGGATGTTCAAAGTTGAGGTAGTGATTCAAGCGTTCGTCCTTTTTTAAATGACTTTCGAGATGCTCTACAATAAACGAGTACAGGTTTACATTAGCCTCGCTGTCGAGTATGAATTTCGATACCGGAGATAACCGGTTAAAAACAGCCCCGCCACAAAACATAGCCAGTTTCGACTTGCCGAAATAATTTTTATAATTGGTCATCATCAATATCTGCGCAAGGAATGCGCCTATCGAATACGCAAAAATATCAATACTTGCATCCGCTATTATAAACGGGTGCTTGCCCATTTTATAATCTTCGATAAAATGAATAATATCATAATATGTTTGCAAGCCCGACCATACAAAACGCTGCGGTTTAGCATGTATACGGGTACTAATAGCCACATTCGACAACGACGAATGCAAAATATTAGGGAATTGCTGTTTACGCAAAGCGCTGGCCTCGTACATCATATGTATTTCGCTCCATGTCTGGGGTGCACGGTTCATATGAAAAGCTATCGGGAACATTACCACTGTTTTTCCCGTAGTTTCGACAATGTGTTTTGCCCATGGCAGATACTTATGCCAGTGTTTCTCGTTAAAACCATGCAGCATTAATACAATTTGCTTGGCTTTTGCTGTACTAACCGGCGAAAACACATGGTAACGAAACGATGTATTGTCGCATATCTGGGAGTCATGAATATCAAGAACCTCGTCAACAATACCCGTTTTAATATCGAAGTTGTAACTTTTATCGGTAGTATAATCATGTTGATGACACGAGTAAAAACGCTCTCCGGGTAGAATTGTAAAATATTTCGAGGAAAAAAGGAAATTACGGGTTACCGTATTGTTATCTATTTCTATGAAATCGTCATCATAATTCACTCTCGATTTCAACAACTTAAACGTGTCAATATATTTCATGGTCTCGATTTATTATATGTATTAAGCAATATACCGGACAAGGACTTTAATAATGGAAAGTTGAAAATGGAAAATGGAAATTCGAGAATAAACAAATAAGCAAATCAACACATTTCTCAAATTCACTCATTTACTCACGGTTATATCTTCCTATATACCTGATAATATCTGCTTTATCCGAATGCTCTTCACCCTCGTCAAAGATTACGGTTTCGTCTTTATTCTCAATACATGCCAAGCACTTAAAATTCCTGTCCAAATCTTCGTTGATAATCAGCATCCACATATCTTGCTGCTCTCCCGACGATGATTTATTATTATATTTAGGATTAAAGGCCTTATACGTAAGCAAACACCTTGAACAAACGTATTTACAGACTTTTTATGGAACTTGATTCGTGCCAAAACGGGTAGATGAAAATAGATAAGTGCTATTAAATCATATTTTACGTCCGATTTAAAATCTAAGGTATTACATAGCTTAAAATTAATCTTCACATTTTTCTTCACAACCAATTGCAGTGTTTTGTTTCACCCTTCGCGCTTAAATCAAATGCATCGACCTGCCAACCCAGACCGATGGTATAAACAGCATCCCGCGTCTCTGCCTTGCCGTCGGAATCAATACTCTGCCAACAAGCAAACCGTCGATTAGCAATTTGAAAAAAGCATTGGACGCACCCCATATACATAGCTCGGCTTCGAATACTGATTATTACAAAAATTGGTAGCTATACCCATTATTTCAAGCGTATACATTTCATATAGTTTTTACAAAAAAGCCTTAAGAGTAAAATCTCCGCAAGGCTTTTCTGTTTTATTTAATCAATCCAATTGACGCTTTCAGGTTTGAATTTGTCTTTCGGCTTCTCGTTACCTGCGGGATACCCAATTGGGATAGCATTCAACGGAATTACATTCTCGGGGAGCTGTAACACATCCCTTACTGCTCTGATACGCTTCTTATAGGGAAAAACACCTGTCCATGTGGCGCCCAAGCCGATCGACTCGGCAGCCAACAATAAATTTTGCGATGCAGCCGAACAGTCAAGCGCCCAGTTAAACGCCTGGTCGGGTTCGCTAACACCTTTTGTACTGTCTCCGCAAACAATAATCACCGCCGATGCCTTCGGCAACATTTTGGCATAGGGCAAAGCATTGGCCAGCTTTTGCATTACGTCCTTGTTCCGGATAATGTAGAACGACCAGGGCTGGTTGTTTTTGGACGATGGAGCGCACATGGCCGCTTTCATTAGTGCCTCTATCTCTGCTTTCGAGACTTCTTTCTCCGAAAAAGTACGCACGCTTTTACGCTTATGTATCGTTTTTAATGTTTCGTTCATTGTTATATCAGTTGTTTGTGCCCATACCGGAAACGGCATTAAAAGTATAAAAAATAATACCCAAGCGATAGAATATAATTTCATTTGTAATTTTATTAATTGAGTTATACAAAAATATTAAGTTATATTTTCAGACAAAAGGAGAAGTTTTAGTAAAATAAAGATATAAAAATTTATAATAATTGTCCGGATATATAGCTAAATTGATTTTTATACGTTATACATGCTATTACTGGTCTGTTAAACAAAGCTTTTCCAAAGCATCTCCAGTTGAATTTAGAACATAATTCATCAAGATAATTGTGTATGAATTCAGGCATTATCTTGCGATATGATTTTAATAGCGCTCTTTTAGCTTTACTTATCGAAAGGCGTACTCCGGGATGCTATTCGCCGACTTTATCTTTCGGAATTACTTCCGCCTGATACAGGGAAATAAACTCTTTTAAATCGACATATGCTGTTTTCTACAAATTTGCTTTCAGTCATAAACTTATTTACTCGTTTATTCGGTCGCAACTCAGGGCAAACGCATGAAATCATATTTTATACGGGATTATTTCGAACTTTACTTTATCAATGACAACTAAATCATGATTTTACGTCATTGCGAGCCATAGGCAAAGCAATCCAGTATTTTTCATTTTTTATATCAACAATTTACCTCCCGACTATTTTTTCATGCATTTGCCTTGGATCCCAGCACTTTCTTCATATACTTTAAAATAACAAGAGTGCGTGATTCCTCGCCCATTCATTAAAAGTACAGCGTTTATATTTAAGCCTTTTTCTCCTCAAAAACACCTTTCCAGCATAAAGCTGCCAAGCCTCCCCCAATCATGGGCGCCAATATAAATATCCATAGCTGGCTTAAAGCCTTTCCTCCTTGAAAAATAGCTGGGGCAATACTACGTGCAGGGTTTACCGATGTACCGGTAATAGGTATGCATACCAAATGTATCAATACTAATGCGAGACCGATAGCTATACCGGCAAACCCGGCAGGGGCCTTACTACTTATAGCGCCGAAAACTACTATTACAAAAATAAATGTAAATACTATTTCGGCAATAATCCCCGATGTTACCGAATAAGGTTCGCTTACGGCGTTAGCCCCCATTGCCCCGCAATTCTGGGTTATCAGAAACAATATTCCCGAACCGATTATTGCCCCAATTATTTGGAATATCATGTACATAATAGCATCCTTGCTTTCTATTTTCTTTGCTATCCACATGCCGAATGTAATAGCCGGATTTATGTGGCAACCCGATATCCCGCCTATAGCATACACCATAGCCAGCACGGATAAACCAAAAGCAAATGAAATGCCCATGTATCCGATAAATCCCCCGGCAATTACCGCGCTTCCGCATCCCATCAGCACCAGTACCATAGTGCCTACCATTTCTGCAATATACTTCTTCATAAATTTAAATATTTAATTAATACTAAGTACGTTCTCTCAATTATTTTATATTACTCATTATTTGTAAGTGTCTTGTTTATAGATATTTTATAGTTTTAATAGTATAAACTAATTTCGCAGATGTACTTATTTACCTGTTGTGCATTTAAAAAATAAATAAAAAGACTGTTCATTTGACAAAAAATCGTATATTTAGTTAATGTTCAGGATAATAAATTACATCGCAGCAGAACTGACGAGGTATTAACTTAGAACAAAGATAGTTGTTGAGTATGAATCTCAGTATATTCTTTCTCTTGACCTTGAAACTTAACATAGGATTGGATAACAGATTCATTCCCTCGTTTGCAAACCCTACTCACATAAAAACCTTTAGTCCAAAACTCCCCTCCCCATAATTGTTTCTTGATTTCTGGGAGGCGACGAAAAATTTCTTTGGCCGTAATACTTTTTACAATACGGATTATTTTGGGGGGGACTATAGGCCGATACACTCTGTATCAAGAAATGAACATGGTCCTTAGCTGTTCCTATTTCTATAAAACTAATTTCATAACGAAGAGAAATAGCTAAACATATATCTTTCAAAATCATATCAACTATATCGCTAAATACAATACCTCTGCATTTGACTGGACAAACAAAATGATATAATAAAACTGTTACATTGCGACAATTATGAATATATGTACTCATAAATACAAAGATAAACATTTTACGAAGCAGATCTTCGAGGTATTAAACCTTTAACTGAGTAAATATAATAAACAATCTGGTACAAAATTACGAAATTATTTTGAAAGCCATGCAAAAAAACTGCCCAAATAGCACAAGGGTAGTTTCAACTACTGAATGCAACTTTATTGTTTTGCGAATATAGGTAAACAATTTCTTTTGGTGAATAAAAATTTAAATCAGCTCCGAGCCTGTTATTTATTTTATATTGTATTTTTCTGATTTATTGATCATTGATCTTTTTAAAATCAGTTTTTTCCGGTATATGCCGTCAGATGAGATTGTTGGTATTTTCAATCAAACCTTTTTCCCGCGAGGAATAAGGATACGTGAAAAATAATCTGATTTTCAGTAATTTAGCAATATTTTCATGGTCAACAAATTCCACTCCGTTGTCTCCTGTAACGGAATGAACGCTTTTGTTAATTTTTTCGCATTTTTGCCGTTTTCGAGTTTTTCTATCATCATGAAAGCTGATTGTCTTTCGACCCTTGTAACGGTTGCCCCGCGGTTATTTTCACCTGCAACCGTATCGATTTCCCCGCCGCCGAAACGCTGTTTCAGATCGATGGCATCAGGCCTACGGCCAATTGAAACGCGGTTCTTAAGGGGTATTTTTTCGCCCGCAGGCCGCTTTCGATGTTTAAGTTGGCAACGGCAGTGTTTGTAAAGTTTCCCGCCTTCTTCTTTGTTTTTACGAATGATTTTATAAATTGTTTCGTGACTGGCAAACGGATGATTTTCAAGTTTTAATCTGCCTTCGATTTGTTGCGGGGAAAAATCCTCTTTTATTAATGAAATGATTTTTTTCTTTAACTCCCGCGTTATTTTTTGCAGTTTTTTCATGCGTTCTTTTCGCAGTTCCGCCATATCCTGTGCGTATCCGAAAGTGTATTTTCTTTAAATCGGATTATACAAGTATTTTAATCGTTCAAATACAATTAATCGTCATAGTTAATGGCCAAAATTGATTACATAGGCTATATATTTGTAGTTATGTATGGTAATAAAAAGGACAGCCGCGGAATTACGCCGCGGCTCCTTGTTTGCTTTATTCTTTCGCCTTGCCGGATTGTTGTATGGGTTCCTGCGGGGTTTGCCCGCCGCTGCCCGGCAGAGCGATCAAGCCATTGAATTTAGAATTGCCCGGCGGTTAGGGGGCAGGTACTGTCGATGATATTTTTGTCATTACCACATCGGTAGGTACG
>JAISFN010000016.1 GCA_031263585.1 Prevotellaceae bacterium
CTGGGTTATGGCTCAAATGGCTCCAGTTTATGCTCTTTTAGGCGGCGGTAGCGCCAGCGCCGGTATAGCCAGGGAAGCCAGTGTATCCCGAAATATTTTACCCGGATTAGGAAAAGAGGCTGCGAAGGCGGGAGTGAATGTTGTAGATGATGTCGCAAAACAGGCTAAGAATTGGTTAGGCAAGGATGCTAAGGTTATAACTAATAAAGCGGGGGATAATATTTTTATGTCTAAAGATGGACTACGAAAAATAAGATTTGACATAAATAATCCTCATGGTGACTTCCCTCATATTCATTTGGAACTCTATAAAAATAGTAAATGGCAAGATGCAATTTCCGGAATCCATCGTATATATCCTAAACCATAATGATTAAACAAAATGAAAGACAAGTTTAAAGTTTATGAGTATCTTCAAGGTAATCGTATTTTCAAGATAGAAGAAGATTATCTCGAAGTTGGTGCATATCTATATGTTTATGAAAATGAACGGTGTATTTACGACTATTTACAAGACGATATTGAGATGTGTAAAGAATTTGCATTTGAAGAATTCAATGTACCAATGAATAGTTGGATATTAAAAGAAAACTAAAAGAGCAAAGCCCGATTTAAGCGGTAAAGCCTTCTTGCACGTTCAGGTGTCTGATAAAACAGGATGTCTCTAAAATTTTCTTTTATCTGCCAAGCTCTCGATACTTCATAGTTGGTATTTTTTACGGCTTCAAATTTTAAATACTGCTCGTCGGTAAAACTCATTTTATCTTTTAAAAACAAATACTTTGTTTGTTTCAATACTTCGTGTTGCTTGACTTCCTGGCGACGACATCTATCTACCGCTTTGTTCTGATATCCGACAATATGAAAACTGTCATGGCAGTGTAATGCGTTGGGAAAATATGTTTTTGCTCCTTCTCCTTTTATATAGGGTTGCCACATATCGCTGCAAATTGTTTCTACACATTCCCGCTGTTTATCTGTCAGAGCCGTTAGACAGAGTTCTTCTATACTTTCATCTGAATGGCCGATGATAACCTTAAGCACGATGCCGGTTTGTTCATCGAACAAGATACTGATATATTCGTGTCCTTTCTTTACCGCTTTTTCATCAATACTCAAATAGTAATAACTCTTCTTTACTTCGACGAGATAGTCCCAGACGGACGCTTCGATGCATTACCCGATGCACTTGATTAAAGATAATACACAACAATTTAGCTGTTTGCGTTTGACTTTTTGTCGCCTGCAAGATTTCTATAATTTTTTTTCGAGCAGTATCATCATCTGTTCACTCGCTTCTGCCCATGGTACTTCTACACTATGGTAGAAGCCTTTTTCGTCCTTATAGCGGGGTAAGCGGCGCTAATATAAGGTTTTATACTGCCACAAATCCAAGTGACGCCAACAGCGCATTGGGTGATGGTCGTAAATGCCATAACGTTGCTTGCCTACTTCTATGTATGGCTGGCAATACTTCAATTCAACAGAAATTTCTTCGCTGGCTTCATCTACTTTTACTTCGGCTATTTC
Organism: Prevotellaceae bacterium; assembly: GCA_031263585.1. Classification (GTDB taxonomy): domain Bacteria; phylum Bacteroidota; class Bacteroidia; order Bacteroidales; family UBA932; genus JAISFN01. The sequence goes on from JAISFN010000016.1 coordinate 1,531, forward strand.
CCAAGAATTATTCATGGGTAAAAGGATTTTCTCTAATATCTTGTTCACTTCTTTCATGGCCTAAAGATAAAACTTTCCACACAAAAAATGGTAGAATCATAAATATTACAACTTACGAGGATAACAGTTCTTCCAAAGCCTTATTAACTATGGTAAACATAAATTCGATAAAAGCAGTGGGATTTCCATCATTATCCGATTTTGCCAGTGCACCGTAATATTTTGTTTACTGTTTTTTGACTAATGTTTGGCAGATAATCAAAAACAAGATGTTCCTGTCGCAGTAAAACAGTTTGCCATAAACGCCCCATACGACCGTTAGCATGGGTAAATGGGTGGATAAATTCAAATTCATAATGGAAAACGCAGCCTTTTATTAGTAGCAGGTCTTTATCTGTTGTCACATAATTCAATAAATTCCTGTAATTGAGGTTTTACCAATTCAGCTGGATGTACAACATGGGCAACTTTCGAACCTTTTACAATTGATACACGCAAAAAATACTCCCGGGCAGTATTTTACCGAATCGGGAGTATCGAAAAGAGGTACCAAGCAGATTCGAACTGCTGTATGCGGTTTTGCAGACCGCTGCCTAGCCGCTCGGCCATGGTACCGTTTTGAGCCTGCAAAAGTAAGAGTTTTTTTTAATAAAAAAAACTCTTATTCAGCGATTATTGATTGCAAGTACTTACAACGATATAAGCATCAGATTATAAGTATTAATCAAAATTTAAATTAATCCTTGTTCGTGCTTTTTGCTCAATATGGCAAGCATATCGCTTGTCATTGTCGATAAATCATACTTCGGGTTCCAATCCCACTCGGTACGGGCGCAGCTATCGTCAAGGCTATCAGGCCAACTGTCGGCAATAGCTTTACGTACCTCGTCGATTTTATAATCCATTGTAAATTCGGATATATGCTTACGGATTTCAGCGGCGAGAATTTCCGGATCGAAACTCATTGTCGTAACGTTAAACGAATTACGATGTTTTAGCCTCGCGGGGTCGGCTTCCATCAAATCCACAGCGGCATCTAAAGCATCGGGCATATACATCATATCCATAAAAGTGCCTGCAGGTAAGGGACATGTAAATTTTTTTGTTTTTACAGCCGAATAAAATATGTCAACGGCATAATCGGTTGTACCTCCGCCCGGTAAGGTGACATTCGAAATTAAGCCGGGATAACGTACCGAACGGGTATCGACCCCGTAACGCCTGAAATAATAGTCGGATAACAATTCTCCGGCAACTTTAGTAACGCCATACATCGTTTGCGGACGCTGAATAGTATCCTGTGGCGTATGCTTTTTAGGAGCATCAGGGCCAAAAGCGCCGATGGAACTGGGTGTAAAAACGGCACATTTGTACTCACGGGCAATTTCCAGCACATTCACTAAGCCGTTCATCCCTATGTGCCAGGCCAACTGTGGCTTTGATTCAGCAACTGCCGATAATAAAGCTGCAAGATTATATATTGTGTCGATATTATATTTCTTCACAATATCAATAAGTTGTTGCGTATTTGTGATATCGGCAATTTCGGCCGGACCCGACCCTAATAACTCGCCTTTAGGTTCGGCCCCAACAATGTAGCCTGCAACAACATGGCCGCCTCCGTACGTTTTACGGAGTTTTAATACTAATTCCGATCCGATTTGCCCTGTAGAGCCAATAATAAGTATATTTTTCATAAACACTTAATTTATTTTTCGAGAATGATTTCCACTGCAAATTTATGAAAAATAGCATTTGTTATTATTTTTCTGAACAATTTTAATTAAACATTAAAAATTTTGAAAAAAATGTAGGTGATTTAAACTTTTTGTGATAATATTGTAATATCGATTTTACAGCTATTTTTTAACTGATAACTATCCATTATCTAAGTGCATGACAAAAATTTAAAGACATCTACCTCTGGTATAGTAATCGGGTTAAGTAAGGCTGTTGCAATAAGTTCTAGCCCATATTCGAAGAGACTTTTCGCCCGTTTTCCGTGCTTGAGGTTCCTGATCGTCTCTACCCTTTCGTTGGCAAACACTCCCACGATATATGCCCGTGCAAATGCCGTTGTAACGATGGAGAATAGTTTTTCAACACGCTTTAAATCGGTCAAATGAGTGTCTTCGATGTTGAAGCCGCTCAACTTTAAGGCCCTGAACGCTGTCTCGACCTGCCAGCATTCTTTATAGCATTACAGGGCGTTTTCCGGCTTGTTGAACGAGATAATTATTTGCAGTTCAGGAATTTTATTATGGATGACTTTTGAGGCCGAAAGATAAGAAACTTGCCCGTTAACTCGGTAAATCGGGTACAAGACCTTGCTCTCGCCACGTTTCAGGTCGTTGAAGGCCCAAAATGCCTTGAATCGTTTGCCATTTTTGGGATTTTCCACCCAAAAATTTTCACGGGCACGAATGTAATAGCGAATCCCGTTTAGATTTAGCCAGCCGATCCATTGCTAGCCAATAAACTCGCGGTCGGCAAGCAAGCAGTCAATTGTTTCGCTACCATACGGTTTCACGTATCTGTTCATAATATCAACACGTTCACGGATGTGTGAATTGCCGCGTTTGTCGAGCATGGAAATCAGAATCGGGAAAGCGGCGCCGTCATACGCGATGGCCGACGCCAGTGCGTTGACGCCGGTTTTACCAAATTTCCCAATTTGTCCTGTCCTTCACAAGCTTAAATGGCGGTTTCTGAGGTATCATTTTGAAGATCAAACGGGCGATCAAATTGGAATCCAAGGCATATTCCGCCATGAATTGTTAAATACGGCGTAACACGGAACCCGATTTTGTCGGCGTTTCAAATGCCGTTGCGAGCTTGCAGAGGTTAATCGTCTGCACCTTGCAGAGCGCGCAAATAAACAGTCCAAAAAGCTTTACGCTGGCCATGTTCATTTTTCCCGCCATACTTTGGCTTAAAATTGAAATTAATTGGGTATTTTTGTACTCGACTTTGAAATTGTTCGTTTTCATTATAACTAATTAAATATAAGTTATAAAAATACAAAATTTCAAGGTCGTTTCCCAGATAAAAAACAATTATATTTTCTTGATATTCAAATTATTATAAGTAAATATCAAATTTTTGTCATGTACTAAGATCCATTTTATAAAAATTGCAGAGGTCGATTCTGCTAAATTTAGTTGAGAAATAGCAAACTAAAGACAACAAAATGATTATAGCAAATTTACATAGAAGCCCACGCTCCTTTTTATATAAATACAAAAGAATAAACAAACAAGACCAACTTATATTGTTTGGTTTCCCATGACATTTCCACCTTTTAAATAAGTTTTTCTTTGTTGAAATTCTATCTTTGGATACATATCTGAATAGCTGATATTTCTGCTGGTACTCAAAATAAAAACATGTAGCATTATCAAATGCTAACTATATAAATCTCTCTAATCAAATCATCTATGAATACTAAACTTAACAAATTAAGCGAATTGAATTTACTGATAGGGAATACGCCCATGATCGGTATTAACTACAGTTATAAAGGCAAAGAAGGAACCGTTTATGTTAAATGTGAAAATTATAATTTAACCGGAAGCATTAAAGACCGTATTGCCCTGTATATTCTTAAAAAAGCATACGAAAGCGGCGCTTTAAAGCCCGAAGATACAATAGTTGAGGCTACAAGCGGAAACGCAGGCATTGCATTTTGTGCTGTAGGCCGCATGCTGGGGCACAAAGTATGCATTATTATGCCCGACTGGATGAGTATGGAACGTAAGCTTATGATACAAAGCTTTGGCGCCGATATCATTCCCATATCGAAAGAAAAGGGAGGTTTTGTGGGTAGTATAAAACTTTCGCAGGAGATGGCGGCAAATGATCCTCATGTATTTTTGCCCTGCCAATTCTCAAACTGTAATAATATTAAAGCTCATCAGGAAACTACCGGACCTGAGATTATCACCCAGCTGCAAAAGAAAGGGTTAAGCCCGGATGTTTTTGTTGCGGGAGTTGGAACCGGAGGTACGGTTATGGGAGTAGGGAAATTATTGAAATCGTTATATAGCAATATTAAAGTACACCCGCTTGAACCCGAAGAAAGCCCAACCCTATCTACAGGATATAAAATAGGCAGCCATCGTATACAGGGTATTTCGGATGAATTTATCCCCGAAATCATGTATGAAGATAAACTCGATAACGTAATACAAGTATCGGATGGCGATTCGATATTAATGGCGCAAAAGCTGGCATGTACATTGGGTTTACCCGTAGGAATTTCATCGGGGGCTAATTTGGTAGGGGCCATAAAACTCCAGCAACAATATGGGCTCGATTCTGTAATAGCTACTGTTTTCCCCGATTGCAATAAAAAATACCTGAGCACCGATTTAATGAGAAAAGAACCAGTTAAGGAACATTATTTATCTCCGTATGTTGATTTGTTGAATTTTACTACTTTTGATAGGGTAAACTAAAATTAACGCGGTTATTAAAAGTCAGGTAAAATTTAATGAAGATATTCATTTCCGCATGCATATCACTGTTATACATAATATACCCTCCTGTTAAAACTGAGGGTAGGGATTTTGGAGCTACCTAATGTTAATATGTTGTTCTAAAATTAAGGATACAGAGAAAAGAATTAGCGGACATTATAACAAAACGTTTTATTGATTACACATATAATAATATTGATGTTAAATGGGATAATGGCTCCTGTATTTTACAGGTAGCCGAAACTATTGATTCGGCAACATGTATCGGTTTATTAACATCGTAAGGGAAGTTCTTAATTGCTGAAACATATTTGAATACGGGTATTGTTGAAAAATTACGGAAAGCAAACAATTTACTGAACAGCTTAGATAATTGGGACGTCCATACTAAGTACACGAATAAATCGTTGTTTGACCTGCTATTAATATTCGCCTATAATGTTGAGCCGAATCTCGTTATAGCTTACGCATCGAAAAACGATACTGTCATTATTAATAAAGTTCTTAACGATAGCAAAATCAAAAAAGCATTTCCGGCGGGCACATGTTTTTTATGGTCAATAAATACTGACAATTCAAGCGGTTATTACGAACTTTATGCCATAAATAATTTTTTACCCGATGGGTTTATAGATAATTCGGTGATACAGTCATCGGGTTTGTCTCAATCCTCTTACGGCGATATGACCATAAATATCTCATTAAAAGACAAATATCACAATGTTTGAGAGAAGCTGATGGTAAAAAATATCGGCTTATCTTAGCTATAATTATTGATAATAAAGTACAATGCGCACCTATGATAATGAGTGAAATTACAGGCAGACGATTTTCAATTTCAGACAGGTATGATATGAATAGGACTAAGCCGTTGGTAAACATTCTAAAATCGGGAGTTATCAATTCAACAATCAAGATGAATTTATTTAACAAACTAAAATAAAATGTTATGTATGGAGAAATGAAAGATTTTTTGCTTGCCGAACTGGCAGCAATTGAAGAAGCGGGGCTGTATAAAAAAGAGCGTACAATTACTTCGCCCCAGCAGGCCGAAATAACAATTACAGGCGGGCATAAAGCACTTAATTTTTGCGCCAATAACTACCTGGGACTATCGAACCACCCCCGGTTAATCGAGGCGGCTAAACGAGCTATGGATACTCACGGTTTCGGTATGTCATCGGTACGTTTTATTTGCGGCAAACAGGACATTCACGAAGAATTGGAAAACGCTATCTCTGATTATTTTAAAACCGAAGATACCATTTTATATGCTGCCTGTTTTGATGCAAATGGCGGCGTATTCGAACCCCTTTTTGATGAAGAAGACGCTATTATTTCCGATTTTCTGAATCATGCCTCAATTATTGATGGTGTGCGCCTTAGCAAAGCCAAACGTTACCGTTATGCAAATGCCGATATGGACGAACTGGAGCGTCGCTTGCAAGAGGTTCAGAAACAGCGGTTCCGTATAATTGCTACCGATGGAGTATTCTCGATGGACGGTAATGTAGCGCCTATGGATAAAATATGTGAACTTGCCGAAAAATACAATGCTCTGGTAATGGTTGACGAATGCCACTCGGCCGGCGTTGTGGGAGCAACAGGGCATGGCGTGAGTGAATTGTTTAATTTATACGGCCGTATTGATATTTATACAGGTACGTTGGGCAAAGCTTTTGGCGGCGGCATTGGAGGGTTTACCACCGGACGCAAAGAGATTATTGAATTATTGCGCCAACGCTCGCGCCCTTACCTGTTCTCGAACTCAATACCCCCTGCAATTGTAGGCGCAAGTATCGAAATGTTCAAGATGTTGAAGGAAAGTAACGAGCTGCATTCCAAACTAATTGAAAATGTTAATTATTTCCGTGATAAAATGATTGCCGCCGGATTTGACATTAAACCCACCCAATCGGCTATTTGTGCTGTTATGTTGTACGATGCCAAATTATCGCAGGATTTTGCAGCCCGTATGCTGGAAGAAGGAATTTATATAACCGGATTTTATTATCCTGTTGTCCCTAAAAAATATGCCCGCATACGTGTTCAGCTCTCGGCCGGCCATGACAAGCTTCACCTCGACAAATGCATCGATGCATTTATAAAAGTGGGTAAAGAGCTGGGCGTGATTAAATAGAAAATAACATCCAGAGACGCAAAATTTTGCGTCTCTGTTTTTACTAGCGTTATATTACCCTATAAGATAATATAATAATTTTGTTGTTGTAAAAGAATAATTAAGAGCAAGGCCGACGGTGAGAAACAATAATAATGCGAAAATAAACTGGCGGGTTACCACTGAGGGTGCACAGATCAAAATGAAGAAACTTTATCCGTCATTTGAGGAATGACATAACACTACACATATTACATATCCAATTAAAAAAGTCATGTATCGCGATATTTGACATGTGGTGGTGTTATATCTTAAATCTATATAAACTATACTATTTACAATGAAACTTATATTTGCTACAAACAACCGGCATAAAATTAACGAGGTACAAAAATTACTCGATAGTAATTTTAGTATCGTAAGTCCCGCCGATTTAGGCTGTACCGACGACATTCCGGAAAACGAACCCACACTCGAAGGTAATGCCTCGGAAAAGGCCCGCTACATTTGGAATAAATTTCATTTACCCTGTTTTGCCGATGATACGGGACTGGAGGTCGAGGCGTTAAACGGGGCTCCTGGTGTTTATTCGGCGCGATATGCCGGGGAAAATAAATCGGCCGATGAAAATAATGCGAAACTTATAGCCGAACTGTGGGGAAAAACAAATCGTAATGCCCGGTTCCGGTGTGTTATAGCCCTTATTATCGACGGAAAAGAGCAGTTATTCGAAGGAATTATTCAAGGAGAAATACTAAACGAATGGGCAGGTAGCGAAGGCTTCGGTTATGATCCGCTTTTTCGTCCCAAAGGGTACAATTGTTCGTTTGCCAAAATGACCATGGATGAGAAAAACAGCATAAGCCACAGGGGAATAGCGGTTAAAAAACTAAGCGATTATTTAAACGCGCTCCGCCCCTGAATTTGATAGGCATAATTTGGATCAATGTAAATGTTTAGTGAAGTGATTGTTGTTTTTAGGGTGGTTGATTTAATACTTGTTTATTGGTGTAAATTTTTAACAACAAGGTTCATAGTAATTTAACAAGAAATACAAGGATTGTAAACCTTGTGGTTAAATAATAACGCCCTTGTTCTGTTTCTATCTCTACTTGTTTTTTACATTGATACCATAATTTTTGAACTTCGGCTTTTAATCGGATAAAAACAAGGAGGGTTGTATTGTTTCCACAACACAACCCTCCTCTCTCGTTTCATAAGCGGGGTTAACCCCTATTCTAATCAAATTTATTGATATATTTTAACATCTATTTCGCCATGTAATATCATTAAACCGTTCATTGCCAATGCCGACAATTCGTCTTCGCCAGGATATATCACAATGGGGGCAATAAATTCAACCATATTGCGGATATAATCGCAAAAATACTTATTATTAGCGATACCGCCCGTTAACAATATTGCATCAACCCGCCCTTTCAATACGGTAGCCATTTCGCCGATTGATTTAGCCACCTGATAAGCCATTGCATCCTGAATTAATTTATACTCGGCATTGCCTTCTCTTACTTTAATTTCCACATCATAAGCCTGATTGGTTCCTAAATAAGCTATAAACCCGCCTTCGCCACAAACCATCTTTTTCATTTGATCTTTGGAATATTTACCGCTAAAGCAAATTTCTATCATTTGTCCTGACGGTAAGGAACCCGAACGTTCGGGCGAAAAAGGGCCGTCCCCATCCAATGCATTATTTACGTCAATTACCTTACCGTAAAGGTGTGCCCCCACAGATATTCCTCCTCCCAAATGAGCAATAATCAGCGACATCTCTTCATACTTACGGTTAGTCGATTTGGCATGGCGTCTTGCAATAGCTTTCTGGTTAAGTGCGTGAAATATCGACACCCGTTTAAATTTAGGATGTCCGGCAATACGGGAAACATCCTGCAATTCATCAACTACCACAGGGTCGGCAATATAAGCTTTAACATAGGGAAGTGATTTTGCTATATCTGCTGCAATAAGCCCCCCTAAATTACTGGCATGCTGCCCCATTACACCCTCAATCAAATCTTTTACCATCGCTTCGTTCACCTCGTACACACCCGAGGGTATAGGCTTGATAAGCCCTCCGCGCCCCACAATAATATCAAGGGTTTGTACATCGATGTCTCCTGCTTTAAGTTCTTCAAGAATTACCTCTTTCCTGAATTGATACTGGTCTACAATCCTTGAAAAGAGCTTCAGTTTTTCTATACTATGCTTTAATGATTTTATGAATATAGGCGTGTCATTTTCAAATACGGCAATTTTAGTTGATGTTGAACCTGGATTGATAGTCAAAATACGGTACTTTTCCATAAATAATTAAATTTTTTAGTGCAGCGTGTTTGTAAAATCATCCCCAATCTTATTTTTATATTTTATAAGAAAAACAGACAAATTTCTTGCAAAAATAAACTTTTTATTATAAAAACACCAAATTAGTGAATTTCGAAGTAAAATTTATCCAAAAGATTAGAGCGCCTAATTAGTATCATAAATTCAAACAATTAAGTAAAAAACAGAGCGTAATATACTCTTGCTTATAAATTTAAAATAAAACCCTTATTTAGGCGCTTTATAAATAGGCATTTTAACTACTTTTGCTTTAAGCAGTTTATCCCGCACTTTAATAAAAATTCCGGAATCAGCTTTGGCAAAAGCAGGCAATACGTACCCCATGCCTATTCCTATTTTCATCATTGGAGACATAGTACCCGATGTTACCTCTCCAATAATTTTACCTTCGGCATCGCAAATCTCATAATGCTGGCGGGGAATACCACGGTCAACCATTTCAAACCCGATTAGTTTACGCGAAACGCCTTCGGTTTTTTGTTTCAAAAACAATTCTTTATCAATAAAATTTTTTGTATCGGTAAATTTGGTAATCCAACCCAATCCGGCTTCAATAGGCGATGTATTGTCGTTAATGTCATTACCATATAAACAAAAACCCATTTCGAGACGCAAGGTATCACGGGCTCCCAAACCAATAGCTTTTATACCGAACTCTTCGCCGACTTCAAATATGGCTTTCCACAATTTAGGGCCATCCTCATTAGCCACATAAATTTCGCAACCGCCTGCACCTGTGTAACCTGTAATGGAAAGTATTGTATCTTTAATACCGGCAATGTTTAGCTTTTTAAAGGTATAATATTGTATATCGGTAATATCCTCTCCGGTAATTTTTTGAATGGCTTTAATGGCTAAAGGCCCTTGCACGGCTAATTGGCAAATCTCGTCAGATGCATTGTACAGTTCTTTACCTGGAGTCAGGCCGAATTTACCTGCATGCGAGCATAAAAAATTCCAGTCCTTTTCGATATTCGAAGCATTTATCACCAGCAAATAAGTCTCTTTATCAATGCAATATACTAATAAATCATCAACAATACCGCCTTCTCCATTCGGGAAATATGAGTATTGTATTTTTCCTTCCGTTAAAACCGATACATCATTTGATGTAACATATTGAAGAAAATCAAGCGCCTTAGGTCCCTTAACCCAAATTTCGCCCATATGGCTAACATCAAATACACCAGCTTTTTCGCGAACGGTGTGGTGTTCTTCATTAATCCCGATATATTCGATAGGCATATTATAACCTGCAAAAGGCGCCATTTTGGCTCCTAAATCGATATGATACTGAGTAAAAGCAGTATTTTTCATTTTTATTCTGTTTTTTAAAGAAAATTATTGATATTTGTTTACAAAGGTAAAAATTAAAAACGAGACTAAAAAGAAGCCCCACCGAAGTGGGGCAATTGCAAATCAAACCATAGAAAAACTTAGAAAAAACTTCACATTTTTTCTAATAAAGATATTATTGTTACGTATATACGTATTATTATAGCAGTGCTAATTACACCTGTTATATTGGCTCCTAGCGCTTCGGGTAAAATTAACGAATTCGGATTGTCTTTACTTACTATTTTTTGAGCTACTTTTGCTGTAGTTGGGACACAACTTACTGCAGCAATGCCAATTACCAGATTAAAATTCTCTTTCTTGATAAAATACATGGCATAACCGCCCAAAATCCCGCCGATTCCTGACAGCAACAGGGCAAGAATTCCCAAAATTAACAGCAATAGCACTTTGTAATCCAGCAATAAATGAGCTTCGCAAAGCACGCCCAGCAATACACCGAGCATAAAAGTGGAGCCATATAAAGGGCCGCTGATAAACTCGTAAACATGCTTTAATCCCGATTCTCGAATAACAATACCTATGAACAAAGAGAAAAACAGCGGAGCTGCCACCGGAAACAAAAAGCAAAGTATACCGCAAAAAGCAATGGCGAACGCTAATTTTGTTGCAGGCTTAAATTGTTTCATTTTAGTTGTCCGGGTCATGTTAATAGCACGGAAACGTTTAGGAACCATTGCTTTTACCAAATACGGGTAGCCTCCGTAACATAAACCCAGATATAAATAAGCAACCACAGTGATAGGTACAAATAATTCCTTCGACAGCGACAGCGACAGTGACGTAAACAGCGCCATCGGCCCATCAGCGCCACCTACCATGGCAATCGACGCACTATCGCGAAGGCTCAAGCCCATTGTCCCGGCAATAGGAACGGTGAGGAAAGTCTTCAATTCGGCAAACAATGCCAGTATAATCGCCAAAATGAAATGTCCATTTTTGAAAAATGAAATGTCCATTTTTTTCAGAACTTTATTAAATATTTCTGGGCTATACGGTTTTGATTGGCGCCCATTAATAGGCTGCCTCAAGTTTAAACGGAAAGTCCCGAACCAAATTCGGAGCTTTTAAAATACGTTTCAAAAGCTTTTAATAAGCCTTTAATAAGCCTTTAATAAGCTTTTAATAAGCTTTTAAACACTCAGGGCAACCGCACTAAAAAATATCGCCAATATAATATTATGATAATATGCGAGTTATAAAAATGGCATTTTTAATATTGGTGGTGTTTCAAAAAGTATGCTGCATCAATTTATTGGCATCCAATCATGTAAAAGCGAATTTAATATTTATTAAATCATCAAAACAAAGTATTTAATTTAAAAAATATCATATAATCAGTCATTTACAATTACATTGCTTATAATCATTCTAAATAACAACTATATATAGTTCTTAAATTTGATTATAATGAGCTAAGTACATCTGCGAAATTAGTTTATACTATTTAAATCCGAAAATACTTATAAATAAAATATTTACAAACAATGAATAATATAAAATAATTGAAAGAACGTACTTATATATAAAAAGATTACATCAGCATACTTTTTACGTCACCACCCTAATATTATTGATACAAGCAAAATGAATTAAATTACAATATTATTATAATCAGATATTTATAAAATAGATGAAATTTTGCTGCGCTTGCCCTTGCTTCAACCCCATATTTTCAGAAAAACAAGAAAACGTATTGAGACCCTCTTTTTTCAACTATGCAGTCAATTTATGATCAGGTGTAATTATGCAAAATTATTTGAGGGGTTCAAAAACAGAATATTATCTAAAATAATAGCGTTGACGGTTATACAACTGATAAACAAACCGAATAACAGAAATATTAATAAATTAAAATTTAACATCGATTGATTAAGGTACCACGAGTATAACTATACTTTAAATCCTTAAGTTGTTTATTCTTTCATATCAATATTACCGTTAAAGGAAATGGACTGACGTGAACTGTCGTTAACTTGAAGGGAAACCATACCCGACTTCGAAACAAACAGGCTTAACTCATATGAATGACGACTAACATCCTTTGTTTCAATATTTATATCCCAGCCTTTCTTACTCTCTTCCGCTTTATACGTAAAATCGGTACTTGTAAATTTAATACCTCCTTCCTCATTTATCGGTGCGGTATAGGCCCTCCCATAATACGGTAAATAAGCCTCAATCGTATCTTTTGATATTTTCAAATAATACTCGCCTGTTAGTTGTTTACTGGGCATAGTCATAGGCAAAGCAGTACGGGCAATAAAAGTATAATCCCTCGTATCTATCATTTCTTTAATAGCATTGGTTTTTTGCTCCTTTTTGCTTATTTTGTTTTGTTTCACAGGGTCGTCGGCAAAGGTCGTAGCACTTGTAAATATTGATGTTACAAGTAGCAACATACTAAAATAAATAAACTTTTTCATAATATTCCAAATCATAAAATTCACTTTTAATAAAACAGCTTTTTACTTAAAAAGTTGATGTATATTTTATCGTCATGCAAAAATGCGGCCAAAATATAATATGCAGGTGCGCTAATGCGCCGATATGCCAATGTACTAATAAACAAATCAACATTTTACACTTCACCATTAACACACTAACATACTAAAAAACTGTGTCGTGATACTTTCTATACAAACTTATTTATTATTTATACTTTTGTAAGATCTATTTTTTTAGATTAAAGATTATGTGCTGATATGCCAATGGCGGCATAAGCAAACAAACAGATTAGCAAATTAACATCTTGTACTTAACAATTAACATATTAGTAAATAAGTATATCAAAAAAGTCTTGATACTGTTATTTATTAACTAATTATTATATAATCCCAACATATGAATGTACTTATATTAGGCAGTGGTGGTCGCGAGCATGCATTGGCATGGAAAATAGCCCAGAGTAGTAAACTGACAAAATTATACATTGCTCCCGGAAATCCGGGAACAGCAAAACTTGGCGAAAATATTGATATTGACATAAAAAATTTTGAGGCAATTACCGAAACCGTATTGAAATATGCTGTTGACATGGTAGTTGTTGGTCCTGAAGATCCGTTAGTAAATGGGATTGTTGATTATTTCAATGCCGATGAACGCCTAAAATCAGTTGTTTTTATCGGGCCGTCGAAACAAGGGGCTGCATTGGAGGGAAGTAAGGATTTTGCCAAAGCTTTTATGCGCAAATATAACATTCCCACGGCCAGTTATGCTTCGTTTACCGAGGGTCAGCTTGAAGAAGGCTACACGTTTTTAGACCGGATGAAAGCCCCATATGTGCTGAAGGCCGATGGTTTGGCCGCTGGAAAAGGGGTTTTTATTCTGAATGATTTACTTGCTGCAAAAAATATGCTGAAAGAGATGTTACGCGGAAAATTCGGCAAAGCGAGCAGTAAAGTTGTAATCGAGGAGTTTATATGCGGCATCGAGGTATCGGTTTTTGTGTTAACCGATGGGCAATCGTATAAAATATTACCCGAAGCCAAAGATTATAAACGAATTGGTGATGGAGATACGGGTTTAAATACAGGAGGCATGGGTGCAGTATCGCCGGCGCCTTTTGTTACCGACAGTTTTATGCAGAAGATAAGCGCCAACATAATAGAACCTACTATTAACGGGCTAAAACAAGAGGGCATCGATTATAAAGGATTCCTGTTTTTAGGCCTGATAAATGTCGGCGGAAACCCGATGGTAATTGAGTATAATGTGCGCATGGGAGATCCTGAAACCGAAGCGGTTTTACCCCGACTTGATGCCGATATGCTCGATTTGTTCGAAGGCATAGCTACCGGCGCTCTTGAACAAAAGCAGTGTAATATCCATAAAACTACAGCTGTATCGGTTGTTTGCGTATCGGGAGGATACCCCGAATCGTACGAAAAAGGATTTGTTATCGAAGGGATTGATAACGCCAAAGATGAGCTGGTTTTTCAAGCCGGGACTTTGCAGAAAGGAGTGGATATAGTTACTTCCGGTGGTCGTGTGTTGGTTGTAACTGCACTGGCAGATGATATTGTTACCGCAAAGCAAAAGGCGTATAATATGGTTTCGAATATAAAATATGATAAAATATATTACCGCAAGGATATTGGTAATGATTTGGCTAAATAATGTACACCACAGCCAATTGCTGTACTTTTATACATGTATCGAAATAATAAACCGTTATGATATTCGATTCGATAAAACGTAATTTTATTGCCATAATTACAAGCTGCATTGCCATTTTGTTAGTATTATGGGGCTTAAGCCTGTTGTTGCAAGGCAAAACGGAAATACTTGCCCATGACAATAACATGCCTTTGTTCCAATTGGTAATAGGTTTATTTTACGGAGAGTTTTGGCTTACTGTAGGCGCCGGGGCCTCCATAATAATTATTACAGGAATATTATTGTACCGGATTAATGAGGTGCATTTATTTATCACCGACCGAGAGCCTTTATTGGCTATACTGTTTGTATCGTTAGCATCGGCATTTAGCACAACGCATTACCTTTTAAGTATCCATCCGGCTTTGTTGCTTACAATTCTTTCGATAAACCGGCTATTTTATACCTACCGACGCGATTATGCTTTTCGTGAAGTATTTATGGGCGCACTTTATATATCAATAGCAACATTATTCTACGCCCCTGCAATTTGGTTTCTGCTCGTTTTCATAATCTGTTTAAGTTTAATGAAACCCATATCGTTACGCGATTGGCTTGTTATTATTGCCGGTATAATTACTCCTTATATATTTGCTTTATTTTATTATTATTTTGCACAGGGAAACTGGCAGATCCCATTCATTTTACTTGCTGAAAATTTATATATTAAGCATCCGTCAAGTTTTCCTGAATTTTCAATTGCAGAGTGGATATACCTTGTTTATTCAATAAGCATATCGCTATTTGCCATTTTACGCTCACTATTCCTCCCTGCGCTGGGAACTAAAATAAAGACCATCCGCATAAATAATGTGTTTATTTGGTTGTTTTTCATAAGCTTATTTTGTTGTGTTTTTTATCCGGCAGAACAAAGTAAAGAGAATTTAATTAGTATCACCTTACCTATGAGTGTATTGATAAGCAACTTCTTCAGTTCGATAAAAACTAATTTCGGGGCGAATACTTTTTTTGTTTTGTTGATGTTGAGTATCATTAGCATTCAGCTTCCAAACGATTTCTACACATATATTTTGGACATATTTGAAAGCGCCAAAGGTTTTATTTGCGGATTATTTTAAACTTTTAAAACGAAATCAACTATATATCCTACTTATAATACTAAAAATCATTTAACTCACCTTTGTTTTTACTGAAATATAATGACATGTAAAAACATTTTTCTATCTAAAAAATTAATTATACATTTGCAAAGCAAAATAAAGGGGTATTAGCTCAGTTGGCTAGAGCGTTTGCATGGCATGCAAGAGGTCGTGGGTTCGACTCCCACATGCTCCACCTGAAATTATAAAACGCTTATTTTCAATATATTATTTGAGAGTAAGCGTTTTTCAGACAAAAAACATAGACAAGGCTCTTTTTATGGTTTTTTATTTTTTTGAACGTGGGGACGTTAACTAAATTAAAGAATGATAAAAAAAATGATAAAAAGAATGATAATACCCCCCCCGACGGCGATGGCGATAAAGAATTTAAAGAACGCCTGGCCAAACTCGATGAATGGCTCGCCGCCGAAAAACTCCGCCAGCAACTAGCCTATATCGATCGCAAAATCTCACACAAACAATACCTCGATAATATTGAAAAACTCGATACCGATTACTTCACAAAAAAAGCCGCACTCGAACGAAAAGCCGGAAAATCCGATGCCGAAACCCAAATGAAAGCCCTCGCTAACCGCTTGAAACTACAAGAAGAAGCCGATAAAAAAATGCTTGAGCTATCCGGAAAAACTGAAAAATTAACCCTCGACCAACAAAAAAAACAGGCTGAAAATTTTGAAAAATTATGGAATGACATAATAAAAAACACAACAAAAATTATTGCTGAACAATACAAAAACATAAACAAACAAATCCAAGACGAGCTTGACGAGGAACAGCGAAAGCGTCTCGAAAAACATAAAAACGACTTCGACAAACTAGAACAATATATCCCAAAAAACCCCGAACAAAAACGCGACGAAGAACTCGCCGCCCTCGATGCCCTCCGCGAAGAAAACCTCATAAGCGAACAAAATTATGTTAACGCCTTAATTGGTATCTGGGGCGACTATTTTAGCCATTACGCCCAAATGGCCTTGCAGGCTGTCAACAGCATTTCAAGCGTATCATCAGCTCTGCAAGAAGCTGAAACCGCCCGCATGAACGCCGAATATGAAAAACGACTGACAGCCGCCGGCGATAATGCCGAAGAACGCGAAAAAATAGAAGAAGAAAGAGCCCGCGAAGAAATCGAAATACAAAAAAAATATGCTGACGCCAACTTTGCCCTGCAAGTTGTTCAAATATCCGTAAGCGGTTTACTCGCCGCAATGGACGCTTACAAATCGCTTGCCGGAATACCCTTCGTGGGGCCAGCCTTAGGAGCCGCCGCAGCCGCCGCCGTTGGCATCATGACCCTTGCACAAATTGCTAAAGCCAAAGCCGAACGCGATAAAATTAAAAGTATATCCTACAGCGGCAGCGCATCCGCATCCGGAACAAGCGAGCGCGTTATCGTCCCCGGACTGGAACAGGGCGGATACCCCGTCAAACGCCGCCACGACGGTAAAAACTTTAATGCCGACTTCCAACCCGATAAACGCGGATATATCAATCGCCCTACCGTGCTGGTCGCCGAAAACGGCGGCGAATTTGTAGCCAACAACCTAGCCCTTGGAAACCCAACCGTCAAGCCCGTACTCGATATTATCGACATTGCCCAAAAACACGGAACAATCGCAACAATTAACCTCCCCGCCGAGCTTAACGCAACCCAAATCCCCGGCCATCAGGCCGGCGGGTATACAACCCCACAAACCGGCACAGCCCCGCCTCAAGCAAATAAAAACCTTAAACAATACAATGATAGCCCCGAAATACTTTCTACTCTTACCGAACTTAAAGAACTCTTAAAGGAACTTAAAAACCATAAATTCAGAGGCTATATAGTTTACAGCGACATCGAAAAAGCCGGCAAACTGAAAAAACAAGCCGACGAACTAGGTAATCTTAAATAAATAAAGCATTTACTTTGTAAAATAATTTACCCGTTTAATATT
This sequence comes from Prevotellaceae bacterium, assembly GCA_031263585.1. Classification (GTDB taxonomy): domain Bacteria; phylum Bacteroidota; class Bacteroidia; order Bacteroidales; family UBA932; genus JAISFN01. Next base: position 19,067 of record JAISFN010000016.1, read on the forward strand.
ATTTAACTTGCATAATATCCAAATGGTTATTATCTTTGCACTGTCAAATTAATACACGTTTTATGAATAATGATGAAGAAATCAAGAAACAACTCGAGGACTTGCAACTTCTTTTAAAAGTTTATGCGATAAAGTGGGAAGCCCTCTCAAGCATGAATGAAGAACAAAAAGAAGAACACATTAACAGTATTTTGGAAGAAATTGAACGTTTAAAGAAACTGTTAAGCGAGTAAACTAACTGAAGTTCCCTCTGAAAAAGGAGGAACTTAAAAAAATAAAAAGAGATGAATATTAAAGAATTACTTGAAAATCCGGATATTCAAAAGGCCATGCAGGAAGCTAAGGAATTAGATACTCCGGATAAGCATGCAGCTTATGTTCAGAACTTGGCTAATGAGCTGGCTTTGAAAGACAATAAAGAACTTGCCAAATATAAAAAGCAACTTCTATCGGAAACCCAGTTAGTTGTCAACGAAGCAAAAAAATTTGTCGTTAAACGGAAACTAGAAGCGGTTATGCCGTTCATTACGCTATCCGAAATCAGCCGACAGTATTTCGGTAATAGTCGACAATGGCTTTATCAGCGAATTAATGAAGATAACGTTAACGGCAAACCCGCCGAATTTACCGGCAATGAAATAAAGCGCTTATCCGAGGCGTTGGAAGATATAGCCGACAGGCTGAAAAGCACAGCCGCTCA
>JAISFN010000038.1 GCA_031263585.1 Prevotellaceae bacterium
ACAAATCAAGCGGGTTTAAGCCCTTGCCAAAACGATGGGTCGTGGAGAGAACATTTTCATGGCTGGAAAATTCTCGCTGGCTGGCCAAAGACTACGAGTACAAGGTTTCTACAAGTGAGGCAATGATGTATCTGGCTTTTATCGCATTGATGCTCAATAGAGTTTATTTGCAATGAAATTTAAACAGTTTCTAACTCACGATGTCTAAATTTAGTATTAATCTGTCCAAAATTTAGGAGGTGCTTCACAGCCGAGCTTTGCGAGCTCGCCGCAAGTAATCCAGTGTAAAATATAGTGCATCAATATAAAAACAGATGTATATGAAATCGTTATGAACCTTGTGGTTAAAAATTTACACAAATAGATAAGTATTAAATCAATCACCTTAAAAACAACGACCACTCACCAAATATTTACATTGATCCAATATAGTTTCATGCGGTTGCCCTAATTACTTTATCTTACAATGCTCGGTATAACAAAGATATTTTATACATTTGGATATAATTTATACCTAATAGTTTTATGTTTTTAGGAATGTCTTCCACTACCCTGATTATTCTAGGTGAAGTGTTGTACCTCTTGATTATTCTGGGGGTTATCATCAAAATAATTATTGATACCGACAATTCAATCAAGTCGTTGGGGTATATACTATTTGTTGTATTCATACCGGTTATTGGGATAATCCTGTACTTCTTGATAGGTGTTAATTACCGTAAACAAAAATTATATAAGAAAAAATTGGTTGAAAACACCCGGTTGTTTAATGCGCTAAGGCGAGAGATATATGACTATACATACATGCAAATCGGCGACCATCATAAAATAATCGGCAATTTTGAACGTACGGTAAAAATGTTATTAAACGACTCGCTGGCTCCTTTATCTCAGGCAAAAAAGGCGAAATTACTTGTTAACGGCGAGGAAAAATTCTCCGAAGTGTTTAAAGCGTTGGAAGCCGCAAAGCATCACATCCATATACAATATTATATTTATGCCGATGATGAAATTGGGAACCGCATAAAGGAGACACTAAGTCGTAAAGCCAAACAAGGAGTTGAGGTGCGGTTTATTTTTGACGATTTCGGTAGCCACAGATTACATCATAAAATGCTTGCCGAATTACGGGCAGGCGGCGTGCAGGTGGCCGCTTTTTATCAGGTACATTTGTATGCCCTGGCCAACAGGATGAACTACCGCAACCACCGCAAAATTATTGTAATCGATGGGCATATCGGGTTTATAGGTGGTATAAATGTAGGCGACAAGTACATAAATAATGGGAAGCATAAACTGTTTTGGCGCGATACCCATTTGAAGTTCGAAGGTGCTGCAGTATGGAATCTGCAATATACATTTATGAGCGACTGGAATTTTTGCGCTCATGAAAATATTACGATTAATAAATATTACTTCAATTTCAATAACGAATTTATTGACGACAAAAAATCTCAAACGTTAATACAAATAGCAAGCAGCGGCCCCGATAGTACCCGCGCCAGTATCATGTTGTCGTTCATGGGAATTATAATGGCCTGTAAAGAGAGATTGTACATTACCACACCATACTTTATCCCGAACGATACAATTATCGATGCCATTAAACATGTGGCACTCAGTGGTATCGATGTCCGCTTGTTGGTTCCGGGGAAGTCGGACAGTTTAATTGTTAATGCCGCATCGTGTTCAAATTATGGGGATTTGCTTGAGGCTGGCGTACGTGTGTACCGCTATCAAAAAGGTTTTGTGCATGCCAAAACCATTGTTGCCGATAATACTTTATCGGTAATCGGTTCGGCAAATATGGATATGCGAAGTTTCGATTTCAATTTCGAAATAAATGCCTTGGTTTTCGACGAAGCGATAAACAGCCAGTTATGTGAAGTTTTTATGGAAGACATCGGTCACAGCATACAACTGGATAGCAAAAAATGGAACAACCGTAGCCGTTGGCGCAAATTCTGCGAAGCTATGGCGCGCTTATTATCGCCACTTTTGTAAAATTCATTGAAAAGCTACTTTATGAAATATATAACTTTGCTGATTTTCAGCTAATAAATTTGTTTAGGGTTTTTAATTACAACCGATCTTACACTAGTACGTTAAAACTTAAGCGGCTCATGTACGGTAAGCAAACAGTTCTTTGACTTTGTGTTCATTTTTGGGTATGTTTGGATTTATACTAAACAGGATGAAAAATCGTTGCATTAGTAGTGTGTTATGATTAATTATTTTAATATTTTCAAACGAAAATGCTTTTCGTTCCTTGTCTTCCAGCGTAAATCAATGAACGGCTTTTGCTATGTTGACGGCGGTGGGCGAAAAGTTGAAATGATTTTCAAGTTTTACTACCTCTCTTGCCTGCGAATTATTCAATCCAGTATGCTGTTTTGCATCCCTGTAAAGGAACTCGATTTGAAAACGTGCTCCATAGCAATCCAAGATATGCGGGGCATCGTGAGCTTCATCGGTTGAGAAATAGATAGTGTAATCTTTTATTTTGTTATCATTGAGGTAATATACAATCACCACTTTCACACTTGCTTTCATGGCAACGGCTCTTACTATAGCCGAATGGATTTGAATATTTTCACTACAACCAGTTTCTTTCCGGAAATAATTCAGATCAATGTTATTGATGTCGATTTTTTCTCCGAGTATTTTTAGTCTTCCTTTTTTGCCTGTTTTTACCGGTTTTATCAGGTAGCGCAAAGCACATCGTCTCTAAATCTTGAAATCAAGTGTAAACCATTTTTACGGAGTACATCGGCAAACGGTTTTTGGAAAAGAAAGTATCAGCTACAATCACCGAAGATATTTTCATCAGTTCTTCTTTTCTGTCAACAAGCATGGAGAGGTAATACGCTAAGTGATTTTCCATTTCTTCGGGTATGCTTTGTACGTCCGTCAGGTGCATGGCTGGATGATATTTTAAATCGATAGCTACAATGCCGCATATCTCCAAACTCCGTTTTACCGATGAAGCACATCCCGACCAAAAATATCTCAATTTGGGAGTCTTTTTTCCCGATTTGGACATGAAACTTGGGACAAAAGTAATAACTTTGCTTGTTGAACAAGTTCGCTCAATCAAGGCCGAATTAAAGTCAAAAAAGTTAAACCGGCGTTCGAATTGCTAACGGTAACGCTGTTCGCCGTAAGCGTCGTATTGCCCCATGCAGGAAAAATTAATTCTTCCTTCGATACTCAAAAAAAGAACAAGAACGTCTGTTACAAAATTTTACGCCATTTATTCAATGGCTTTGACATCGATAAAAAACAAAGCTTACAGAGCCGGTTATATAAATTTTGAGTCGTAGAAATCATATCATTTATAGGAGGTGAAATATCTATAAAAAATATTGGTTTTCTACAACTTATCAAATAAATAACAAAATATTTTGCTGAAAATAAGCCTGTTAAATAAAAGTTTAACAGACTATTGATCGTAACTATACTAAAACAAATATTTTATTACCAAACAATAAATTATATTATGAAACCCCCATGACATAAAAAATGCACCAGAGATGATTTAAATATCGCCAAGTGTTCTTACCTTTGGTATCATCCGATAAAGAGAAAGGCTATGGAAGAGTAAACATTCAGCCATATGGTTTTCAAGGAATACTGTATAGAGGTACAGCAGAAAGTAGTAGTTGCTATCGTAGAAGGCGAAGATATAAAGAAAAGCACGCGGGAATTTTCTACATTCACGAGTTCTTTGA
>JAISFN010000042.1 GCA_031263585.1 Prevotellaceae bacterium
GAAATACGGTGGACGATTTACAACAAATACAACCGCGTTGCCAAAGCCAAACAGGAAGATTTTCCGATACCTGTGAGCATGGTACTGAAAAAAGCAACCGAGCTTGATCCCCTGCTGCCTCCGGAAGATCCGCTTGATTCGGGAGGCCCGAAGTGAGGCTGATAATTTTTCAACAAAGGTATTATGCTGTTTTGTTTGTATGGCGCCTTGTTATCAAATTCATGTTTATTGTGAAAAATATTAACCGTAAAGACATGAAAAAAGCAGTAATACTATTATGCGCGGTGTTGTTTTGCCTGCCCCTGGCCGACCAGAAAAAAGTATACCGCCCTACAAAGGACAACTATAGCCTTAAAAACGGCGATTATGTGGCGGATACCGGGATTAATAAATTTGTCGGACGCTGGGAGTGGAAATCGGGCAACAGCAGTTTTACGCTTATTATAAAAAAGAGGGAAAAAGTTAAATATATTCATAATTCCAATTTTATGTACTATAGTGATAATGCTTTAGGCTGGTACCGTTATATAAAAAACGGGGTCGAGGTTAAAAACACCCTGGACAATGTACATGCGGGAATGACGGCAACAGACCTAAAGAATATTCTCAGTAAGACCTCCATAAGCGGTGTGAGCAAGGAAGGTTATTTAGGCTTACTGGTTCAGATAAACGGCTTTAAAATGCGGCAGGATGCACGTTTGGAAAGCATACCGGGTAAAACGGATGAAATACGGTGGACGATTTACAACAAATACAACCGCGTTGCCAAAGCCAAACAGGAAGATTTTCCGATACCCGTGAGCATGGTACTGAAAAAAGCAACCGAGCTTGATCCCCTGCTGCCTCCGGAAGATCCGCTTGATTCGGGAGGCCCGAAGTGAGGCCGATAATTTTTCAACAAAGAGGCTACCTTTAAGGCTATAAATATAACTGAGTCAGGAAAGAATAAATTACCATTTTTACTAACACAGTTTTATAAAGCAAGCAGAAACAACGTTCGACGGAATGCACAGTAGTCGATTTGATTTTGAAAGTATTAAGAAGAAAGCTTATGAGCAACTCAAATCAGGCAAGTCTTTATTAGGCTATGAATAACAATATACGCCAGCTCAGTGACCGGAGGGAGGAAAATCCGAGCAACCGGGTTTCCGCCGAAACTGTCAGCGCCGTCGCAAGGGGTTCTTTCCGAGATCCAAGCCTGAGGCAATCGTCCTCCTGATAGCGCCTATGCCATCGTCCGGAAGGATGCCGTTCTTTACAAAGTTGCGGACGGCAAAAACCGCTCTGTTGCCGGAGCAGTCTATAACATTCCGGGAGTCAATAAAGAGGGTTATAAAGACCTTTAGGCATGTATATTGCTAAAAGTGAAGGAGCCAATTTCCGGTTATCCCGCCTTTCAGGCTTACAATTCCTGAGAGTGGAAGATATCCTTATCGCCTGTACGGATAAGCTAACCGGATTTGCCGATGCCGTCAAGAGTATTTTCCCTGATGCTGCAGTCCTGATCTACATCGTACGCCAGATTCGTAACTCTATTAAATATGCAGCCGGTAAAAATCAGAAGGAGTTTATGCGCGATCTTAAGCTGGGTTACCGGTATCCCGGTAAAGCACAGGTAGAAGCCGAACCATACAATCCGGAACTCAAATATTTTTCGTTTTCATTATAAATAATTGAATATCAGCCATAAGATATGAAATCTCAAGATCATTTCCAAATATAAATAATTATATTTTATTGATATTAAAATTGTTATAAGGGAATATCAAATTTTTATTATGTACTAAACAAATTCATACAAATTTATACGAAATTAAAATAAAGGTTGTAACTTGCACTTTAATCTTTAAACTAAAAAGTATTAAAAATTATAATATATAATTATGAAAAGAGATACTGAAATTTTTGATTTAATTGCCCGCGAACGCGAACGTCAGATGCACGGAATTGAGCTTATTGCATCAGAAAATTTTGTTAGTGAACAAGTTATGGAAGCCATGGGTTCGGTTATGACAAATAAATATGCCGAAGGTTATCCGGGGGCACGTTATTATGGCGGTTGCGAAGTTGTTGATTTATCAGAACAATTGGCTATCGATCGTTTGTGCAAATTATTCGGCACCGAATATGCTAATGTTCAACCGCATTCGGGTGCTCAGGCTAACATGGCGGTATTTGTCGCCTGTCTCAAGCCCGGCGATACCTTTATGGGACTCGACTTGTCGCATGGAGGACATTTAACCCACGGTTCGCCTGTAAATATATCGGGTATGTGGTTTAACGCCATATCTTACAAAGTTAAGGAAGATACCGGTCGCGTTGATTACGACGAAATGGAAAAGCTGGCTTTGGAATACAAACCCAAACTTATTGTGGGTGGAGCTTCGGCTTACTCGCGCGAGTGGGATTATGCCCGCATGCGTGCCATTGCCGATAAAATAGGAGCTATATTTATGGTTGATATGGCACATCCTGCCGGGTTAATTGCCGCCGGATTACTTGATAATCCTGTAAAATACGCCCATATTGTAACATCAACCACACATAAAACTTTACGCGGGCCCCGCGGTGGTATTATTATAATTGGTAAGGACTTTGAAAATCCATGGGGATTAAAGACACCTAGGGGACAGGTTAAAATGATGTCGCAACTGATTAATTCCGCTGTATTCCCCGGTATACAAGGCGGACCGCTTGAGCATGTTATTGCTGCCAAAGCAGTATCGTTTGGCGAAGCTTTACAATCCGAGTATAAAGAATACCAAATACAAGTGAAAAATAACGCAGCCGTTATGGCCGAAGAATTTATGAAAGCTGGTTACCATGTTATTTCGGGTGGTACCGACAACCATTCGATGCTGATTGATTTGCGTACTAAATTCCCCGATTTAACCGGGAAAAAAGCTGAAAACGTATTGGTAAAAGCCGATATAACCATAAATAAAAACATGGTTCCGTTTGATAGCCGTTCTCCTTTCCAAACATCGGGTTTGCGTGTGGGTACGCCAGCCATTACTACTCGCGGTTTAAAGGAAAAACATATGGAGCCTATCGTATCTTTAATCGACCGCGTATTATCCTTACCTGATGACGAACAAGCAATTGCTGCCGTTCGTAAGGAGGTTAACAATATGATGCGCGATTTTAAACTTTTTGCATGGTAATTTACCGGATAAATTATATAACGAAAGGACACTTGTTACGTTACGAGTGTTCTTTTGTTTTCAACAAGTGACAAGTTTTTATTTTTAACTCATTCATTTACAGTGATTAAATTTTAAATATTTGCAAAGATGGAGGTTCCGTTGTATTTTTGTGTATGTTTCTCCTCAAGAAACCGAACAAATCAGGCAGTGTCAGCATCCAGGTTATATCAAAGGAATACGGGCGCTATCGGGATGTGGAAAGAGTAGGTGTTAGACGAATCGAACAGAAAGGTATCCACATTGCGTCTAAAAGCACACGCTGTCCAGAAACAACACGAAAGGAAAATGGAATTGTTTGCCCAATGAAGCGGGATCTGTTAATGAATCCATTCTATCCAATTTAAGCAATAAGCAAGTCCAAATGGCTTCGTTGCAACGATGAACATGTTGATTCTAAATCTATTATAAATTGTAATTTTTTATTGATTTTGAATGTTATTTTTCGTAATTAATTATAAATAAATGAGTTAATAAAAAAGACTATCTTTAGCATTGATGATAAATATCTTATAATCAGCGTGTAACTGTTGCAACAAAGTCAGTCCAAGTTATTGGTCGGGAATTGATACAGGGCAGGTTGTTCGACAAAATCGGCTACAACCAGATAGACGAAGAATTGTTTTGCCATTTTGTAATCGTTTAGTTATATAATATAGGCGGCAAGCTTAAAACACTTGATTATTTAGAAGCTAACTTAGGCATGAATAAATAGATTCACGAAGTTTGCCGGTTTTTAGACAAATTGAACGACCGTCTGAAAAGTCAGGTTGAAGAATACCAGCTATGCTCACACAAGGAAAAAATTAAAAGCGAAAAACTAACCAAGTCCAACATTAACAACAAGAGGGTATAATAAATACTTGAAAATGGAAAGAAAGGTTTCAATTCAAATTGATTATGAAAAATATCGGACAGATGGGAAATGGGATGGTATAAATAAAAACGGGTGTAACTAATACAAAATTATTGTCCGGGAAGATAATCGAAATTTACAATCAGCCATGGTTCATAGAATGGGCTTTTCGAATGAATAAAACCGATTTGAGGATATATTCCATTTATTATCGGGTAAGAAATAAAGTAGAAGCCCATATTTGCATTGGTTCTTTTCAAGTTGTAAAAACCGATTTAAACTATAGTCAACAGAGGCATTTAAGCAAATATTGCAATAAGCGGCTTATCATTAGGTAAATATTTTATATACAATGGATTTAGTGCGATTATATCTTTGATAAGCAAACAGTATATCAACTGTCGGCCAAATATAAAATCAGCGCCTCGGCTGTTCGTCGAAAACTAAAACCTATCAATCATAGTGGAATCATTTCCACTAAAAAAGAGCTTGTAGTACTTATGGATACTGTTTATCGGGGTCTTAGTTTCGGGGTTATAGTCGTCAAATACCGGCGTACCAAACGTATTTTGTAGCGTAAATTTGTCCGCTATGATACGCTTGCCGGTTGCAAAGAAGGTATAGATTGGCTTGAGGATAACGGATTTCAGATAGATGGTGTTTGCGCGACGGACTTCGAGCTATGTTCCGGATGTTTGCTAAATATCGGGTTCAGATGTGCCAGTTCCATCAGATTAGGATAATAGACACTTATTTGACGGG